>NZ_JBHWBP010000330.1:0-8541 GCF_042735575.1 Streptomyces sp. NPDC059564
GCGCCGGGCCTCCCCCGCCCGCCCCGCGCACCGCGCCCCGGCCGCCGCCGCACCGGCCCCCGCCGCCAAGTCGCGCCCGCGACAGCCCGCGCGCCCCGGGCCCCGGCCCGCGCCGGGACGTACGTACGACATGACGCCCCTGTGCGAGGCGGCCCGCGGCACGGTGTCCCCGGAGATCGTCGCCCTGTGCCACTGATCCGGCGGCCCGGCAAGGGGGCGCCAAGGGCGGCTAATTGGGTGGATGCGCGGCTTCCGGATACCTAGGGTGACCGGGCACCCCGTCCCGAGCAGGAGCCCGATCATGCGCACGCACTACCCCCGTACGGCGCACCTGCCGTGGTCCCCCGGCGCCACGCCGGACGACGTACGCGCGAGCGGGCCGTCGGCGCTGGCCGGGCGGGAGGTCGTCGTCACCGAGAAGCTCGACGGGGAGAACACCACCCTCTACGCGGACGGCCTCCACGCCCGCTCGCTCGACTCCGGCCACCACCCGTCGCGCGCCTGGGTCAAGGGGCTCCAGGGCCGGATCGGGGGCGGCATACCGGCGGGGTGGCGGGTGTGCGGGGAGAACCTCTACGCCCGGCACTCGCTCGCCTACGAGGAACTCGACAGCTGGTTCTACGGGTTCTCGGTGTGGGACGGCGACCACTGCCTCGACTGGGACCGGACCGTGCGCTTCCTCGGGCGGCTCGGCGTCCCCGCCCCGCGCGTCCTGTGGCGCGGGGTCTACGACGAGCGCGCACTGCGCGGGCTGCGCCCCGACACCTCCCGGCAGGAGGGGTACGTCGTCCGGACGGTGGCGGGCTTCCGGCGCGAGGACTTCGGCCGGTACGTGGCCAAGTGGGTGCGCGGGGGCCACGTACAGACGGACACGCACTGGATGTACGCGCCCGTCGTCCCGAACGGGCTCGGCGCGAACGCCCCGCTGTGGGCGGTCCGTTCGGGCGCCGAGCCGGATGTGGCAGGACTGCTGCGCGCCGTGGGCCCGGGCCGGGACGCGGCGGGGGCCGTTGACGGTGTGGAGCACGCCGTCGCCGAGGTCGGCGCACGGCTCGACGGGGCGGGCCGCACCGGGGAGGCCCGGCTGGCCGGGGTCCTGGCCGCCGCCCTGCACCGCGAGCCCCGGGCCGCCCTCGGCGCGCGCCTGGCGGCGGGGCCGCTCGGGATGCGGACGGCCCGCCGGGTCGCGGACCTGGTCGGGCTGTACCCGGCGCTGCGGCGGCCGTTCCCGGACGAGGAGCGGCGGGCCGGGCTGGTCCGGATGGCGGCGGCGGCCGATCTCGGGGTGCTGCACGCGCTGGCGGCGGCCCTGCCGGGCGGCGAGGACGACGCCGGGGCGCGGGAGTGCGTGGAGTGGTCCGCGCTGTGCGCCGAGGAGGCGGGGCTGCTCGCCCCGGACCCGCTGGGCGCGCTGCGGACCGGGCTGCGGGAGGCCCTCGCCGGCCTGGACGGTGACGCCGCCGACCGGTGCTGGGCCGAGGCCCGCGAGGCCTTCGGGCGGGGCACGCTGTCGACGGCCGGGGAGGCGGTGGCGGCGACCTGGCGCTGGCGCGACGCCGGGTCCTTCCCCCGGCTGGTGCAGCTGTGCGGTCCCTCGGGCAGCGGGAAGAGCACGTTCGCGCGGAGCCTGCCGGGGGTCGACGCGTACGTCAGCCTCGACGACCTGCGCTCCGCCCGGGGTTCGCGCGCCGACCAGCGGGCCAACCCGGAGGTGCTGCGCGAGGGGCTGGAGCGGCTGGACCGGGCGCTGGCCGCGGGCGGCACCGTGGTGTGGGACGCCACCTCGCTGACGGACCGCCAGCGAAGCCTGGCCGGTGCGGTCGCACGGCGCCGGGACGCGCTGGTCACCCAGGTGGTGGTGCTGGTCGGGGAGGCGGAGCTGGTACGGCGCAACGCCGTGCGCCCGCATCCGGTGCCGGAGTCCGTCCTGGCGGCGCAGCTGCGCCGGTTCGGGCCGCCGTACCCGGGACAGGCGCACCGCACCTGGTACGTGGGCGCGAGCGGCGCCGTCGAGGACACCGCGGGCGGCCTCGGGCCGGGCCGCGCCGAGGGGGAGGACCTCTGATGCGCACCAGTGAGCAGCTCTACCACCAGGTCCGCTGGGACCCCCGCTTCGATCCGGCGCGGTTCACGCTGGGCCTGCTCCAGCGGGGGGCCGCCCCCAAGCGGGTGCCGCTGCCCTCCTTCGTGCCGGGCGGGGACATCCCCTGGCACCGGGTGCTGTTCGTCGAGGCGGACGGCGAGCTGGTGTGGGACCGGGCCTCCGGGGTGGACCTGATCGACACGACGCGGGCCGGGCGGGTACGGGAGACCCGCCTGCTGCCCGCCCCGTTCTTCACGGCCCGGACCCCGCACGCGTGGGACCCGGCCGACGGCGGCGGCTGGCGGCCGGCGCAGGCCGGGCCGGCCGCGCACCCGCCGGACCGCGTACGGCTGCTGACCTGGAACACCCTGTGGGACCGGTACGACGCCCCGCGCATCGCCACCGCCCGGCGCAGGCCGCTGCTGCTGGCGGACCTGGCGGCGGCCGACGCCGATGTGATCGCGCTCCAGGAGGTGGAACCGGCGCTGCTCGCGCTGCTGCTGGCCGCGCCGTGGGTGCGGGCCGGGTACACGCTGGGCACCGATCCGGACGGCGCGGACGTGGCCGACAGCGGGCTGGTGATCCTGAGCCGGCTGCCGGTGCGGGAGGCGGGCCTGCACGCGCTGCGCCCGCACAAGGCGGTCGCCGCCGTCACGGTGGACACGGCGGGCGGACCGCTGGTCGTCGCCGCGACCCACCTGACCAGCGACCACACCGCGGACGGAGCCGCCCGGCGGGAGGCCGAACTGGCCCGTGTCTCCGAGGGGCTGGGCGGCGTCGAGGCCGAGGTCGCGCTGCTCGGCGACTTCAACGACGGCCGGTCGGGCGCCGAGGGGCCGGCCGCCGCGCTGGGGCTGCGCGACGCCTGGAGCGAGGCACACGGCCCGGCGGACGACACCCCGACCTTCGACCCCGGGGTGAACCCGCTGGCCGCGGTGGGGTCGCTGTCGGGGCGGGCCGCCCGGCTGGACCGGATCCTGCTGCGGCCGTCCGGCGGCGCCCGGGTGCGGCGGGCCGCGCTGCGGGGCGACTCCCCCGGGCCGGGAGGGCTGTTCGTCTCCGACCACTTCGGGGTGGAGGCGACCGTGGAGTACGGGGCCCCGGACGGGGGCGACGGGCGCGCGCGGCTCGGCGTCCCCGCGACGGCCCGGACGGCGGTGGCCTGGCTGGCGCCGGACGACCCGGCGGTGGGGGAGCTGCGGCGGGCGTACGACCCCCAGGTGGACCGCTGGCCGGCGCACGTGAACCTGCTGTTCGGCTTCGTACCGGAGTCCTCCTTCGAGGAGGCGCTGCCCCTGCTGGCCGAAGTCGCTGCGGGGGTGGAGCCGTTCACCGCCCGGCTGGAGGGGGTGCACTCGTTCGGGCACCGGGAGGACGCCACGCTGTGGCTGGACCCGGCGGCGGGCGAGGACGGCGACGCCCCGTGGCAGCGGCTGCGCCAGGCCCTGGCGGACCGCTTCCCGGGCTGCCGGGGGCGCGCGGACGGCTGGACCCCGCACCTGACGCTGGGCCGCAGCACGGACCCGCAGCGGGACGCGCGCGCGTGCGCGTCCCGGCTCGGCGCGGGGAGCTCCGCACGGGTGGCCGCACTGGCCGTACTGTCCCGGCGCGGAGCCGGCCCGATGCGCGTGCGCGCCACGGTGACCCTCGGCACGGGCGAGCTCCGCTGGGCTCCGCGGGAGGCTCCGCCCGGGGCGGCGGACCCGTCCGAGGCGGATTCGGCGGCCGTCGCGGCGCAGGTCGCGGCGCGGGTCGCGGCGGTGCTGTCCGAGGGGATCGTCGAGGTGGCCGGGTCGCGGCGGATGGGGTGCGCGCTGCCGGGGGCCGACCTGGATCTGGTGGCCGTGCTGCCGGGTGCGCCGGACGGCGCCACCGTACGGGCGCGGCTGGCGGCGGCGCTGCCGGAGGCGGAGCGGCTGCGGGAAGTGACGGGGGCGCGGGTGCCGGGGCTGCGGATGCGGGTGTCCGGGCTGGACGTGGACCTGGTGCTGGTCTCCGCCGGTGCGCTGGAGCCGCGGCGGGCCGTGGCACTGAGGGCGGAGCTGGGCGAGGCGGCCGCGGTGGCGCTGAGCGCGCTCGGCGACGCGGACGCCGTAGGGGAGTCCGTGGGCGCCGGGCACGCCGCCTTCGCCCGGCTGGCGCGCGAGGTGAAGGCCTGGGCGCGGGCGCGCGGCCTGGACTCGGCGCCCTTCGGCGGCCTGCCGGGGCTGGCCTGGGCGGTACTGGCGGCGCGGACCGTACGGGATGCCGGGGACCGTTCCCCGGAGGCGCTGCGGCGGGAGTTCTTCGGGACGTGGGCGGCATGGGACTGGTCGCGGCCGGTGGCCCTCGCCCCCGGCTCCCCCGACGTCCCGGGGCAGGACCCGGTCACCGTCCTCACCCCCTCCGCGCCCATCCGCAGTTGCACCGCCCAGGTGACCGCCGGGACGCGGGACCTGCTGGTCCGGGAGCTGTACCGGGCCTGGGAGGTGCTGGAGGAGGATCCGGCGGGGTTCGCGGGGCTCCTGTCGGTCCCGCCGCTGCACCGCCGGCACGCGGCCTGGGCGGTGGTCGACGTACGGGCGGACGGGCCGAGGGAGTTGGAGGAGCGGCTCGGCCGGGCCCGGGGCCGTCTGCGCGCCCTGCTCGGCGCCCTCGCGGACGCGGGACTGCGGGACGCGCACGCCTGGCCCCGCCCGTTCGAGCGGACCGGCGCGGTGGCCCGGTACGCGATCGGGCTGGGCCCGACCCCGCCGGACGCCACCGCTCTGGCGGCCCTCGCGGCCCCCTGGTCGGCCGGCCTTCCGGGCGTGGAGGTCACGTGGACCCCGGGCGGCGAGGTCCCCGACCTTTCCTGACGACGAGTAACGAAGACACCACCGCCTTCGGGACCCCCCGAACGGCCACTTCCCGAAGGCGGTGGCGGGCCCCGCCCCACCCCGTCGGGCACGGCGGAACGGAGCGGTCATGAGCGCCAGTACAGCCTCGCGGGGATTTTTCGTCAACACTTTTCACAAGGATTGAAGAAACCCCGAGTTCACAGCGCCGAAGGGGAGTTGACACTCCCTCCGGCCTTCAGTTCATGAACGCTCAACCCCTTGACGCCCCATGCGGCGGGCAGTTCACTCACGCTTCGATCCCCCCGGATCCTCACGTCAGGAGTGACCCCGCATGCCCCTCCTCTCCGATCGCCCGCCGCGGCTCACCGCCGCGGCGCTCGCCGCCGTGCTGGTCGCGGCCCTCCTCGTCCTCTTCCCGTCCGCCGCCGCCACCGCGGCGCCCGCACTCCTCTCCCAGGGCAAGCCCGCCACCGCCTCCAGCGTGGAGGGCGCCGGCACCCCGGCCGGCGCCGCCGTCGACGGAGACAACGGCACCCGCTGGTCGAGCCAGTTCGCCGACCCGCAGTGGGTCCAGGTCGACCTCGGCGCCCCGGCCCAGCTGAGCCAGGTCGTCCTGCGCTGGGAGGCCGCGGCCGCGAAGGCGTACCGGATCGAGCTGTCGACCGACGGCAGTAGCTGGTCCACCGCCTACTCGACCACCACCGGCAGCGGCGGGACCGTGACGCACGACATCACCGGCACCGCCCGCTACGTGCGGATGTACGGGACCCAGCGCACCACCGCCTACGGGTACTCCCTCTGGGAGTTCCAGGTCTACGGGACCTCCGGCGGCACCGGCCCGGACCTCCCCGGCGGCGGGGACCTGGGCCCGAACGTGATCGTCTTCGACCCGTCGACGCCGAACATCCAGGCCCGGCTCGACGAGGTCTTCCGTTGGCAGGAGTCGGCCCAGTTCGGCTCCGGCCGCTACCAGTTCCTCTTCAAGCCCGGCACCTACAACGGCCTCAACGCCCAGATCGGCTTCTACACCTCAGTCTCGGGCCTCGGCCTGAGCCCGGACGACACCACCATCAACGGTGACGTGACCGTCGACGCGGGCTGGTTCAACGGCAACGCCACCCAGAACTTCTGGCGTTCGGCGGAGAACCTCGCGCTCAACCCCGTGAACGGCACCGACCGCTGGGCCGTCTCCCAGGCCGCTCCCTTCCGCCGGATGCACGTCAAGGGCGGCCTCAACCTGGCCCCCGACGGCTTCGGCTGGGCCTCGGGCGGGTACATCGCCGACTCGAAGGTCGACGGGCAGATCGGCAACTACTCGCAGCAGCAGTGGTACACGCGGGACAGCTCCATCGGCGGCTGGTCCAACGGCGTCTGGAACCAGGTGTTCTCCGGCGTCCAGGGCGCGCCCGCGCAGGGCTTCCCCAACCCGCCGTACACCACCCTCGACACCACCCCCGTATCCCGGGAGAAGCCCTTCCTGTACCTGGACGGCGCCGAGTACAAGGTGTTCGTCCCGGCCAAGCGCACCGACGCGCGCGGCACTTCCTGGGGCAACGGGGCGCCGCAGGGCACTTCGGTCCCGCTGAGCCGGTTCTACGTCGTCAAGCCGGGCACGAGCGCCGCCACGATCAACCAGGCGCTGGCGCAGGGCCTGCACCTGCTGTTCACCCCCGGCGTCTACCACGTGAACCAGACGATCCAGGTCAACCGCCCGGACACGGTGGTCCTCGGCCTGGGCCTGGCCACGCTCATCCCGGACAACGGGGTGACGGCGATGAAGGTCGCCGACGTCGACGGGGTCCGCCTCGCGGGCTTCCTGATCGACGCGGGACCGGTCAACTCGCCGAGCCTGCTGGAGGTCGGCCCGGCCGGCACCACCACGGACCACGCGGCGAACCCGACCACCGTGCAGGACGTGTTCATCCGGGTCGGCGGGGCCGGTCCCGGCAAGGCCACGGCCGGCATGGTGATCAACAACCACGACACCATCGTCGACCACACCTGGATCTGGCGGGCCGACCACGGTGACGGCGTCGGCTGGGAGACCAACCGCTCCGACTACGGGTTCCGCGTCAACGGCGACGACGTCCTGGCCACCGGGCTGTTCGTCGAGCACTTCAACAAGTACGACGTGGAGTGGAACGGCGAGCGCGGCCGCACGGTGTTCTTCCAGAACGAGAAGGCCTACGACGCCCCCAACCAGGCGGCCGTCCAGAACGGCTCGGTCAAGGGCTACGCGGCGTACAAGGTCAAGGACTCGGTGAACACCCACGAGGGCTGGGGCCTGGGCAGCTACTGCTACTACAACGTGGACCCGACCATCCGTCAGGACCACGGTTTCGAGGTCCCCGTGAAGCCGGGCGTGAAGTTCCACGACCTGCTCGTGGTCTCGCTCGGCGGCAACGGCCAGTACGAGCACGTGGTCAACGGCACCGGCGCCCCCACCTCCGGCACCTCCACCACCCCGTCCACGGTCGTGTCCTTCCCCTGACCTCCCCCACCGGCCCCCGGCCACGCGGGGCGGCACCACGCCGCCCCGCGTGTCCCGGACCGGACGAGAGGGCCGGCTGCACCAACGCCTGGCGCCGTCCCGGCGGGTGAGGAGATCACCGTCCAGGCCCCGGCGACCGGTCCGCAGGGCGACCGGCGCGCGTGGGGCGCTCCGCTCAGACCTCGATGACGATCTTGCCCGCGGTGTGCCCGGCCTGGTTGAGGGCGAAGGCGGCCGCGAGGTCGGCGAGGGGGAAGGTCTCGGCGACCGTGACCGTCAGCTGCCCGGCGTCGGCGAGCGCCCCCAGGGCCCGGAGGTCGACGCCCGCGGGGCGGACCCACATCCACTGGCCGCCCTCGCCGAGGACGGCGTGGTCGGCGATGGAGGCGTGGCGGCCGCCTTCGGCGAGGACGGCCAAGGTGACGTCGAGGACGCCGCCGACGAAGTCCGCGACGACGGTGACCCCGTCGGGGGCCAGCGCGCGGACCCGGTCGGTGAGGCCGTCCCCGTAGGCGACGGGTTCGCAGCCCAGCGCGCGCAGCCGGTCGTGGTTGCGTTCGGAGGCGGTGCCGATGACGCGGGCGCCGAGGGCGCGGGCGATCTGCACGCCGAGGGATCCGACGCCGCCCGCCGCTCCGTGGATCAGCACGGTGTCGTCCTCGCCGACGCCGAGCCGGGTGAGCAGCTGGTAGGCGGTGAGCCCGGCCAGGGGCAGCCCGGCCGCCTGCTTCCAGCTGAGGGAGAGGGGCTTGGGCGCGAGGGCCCGTACGGGGACGGTGACGTACTCGGCGAAGGTGCCGCCGTGCACGTAGTCCTTGCGGGCGTAGGCGATGACCTCGTCGCCGGCCGTGAACTCGGGGGTGTCGATGCCGACGAACTCGACGGTGCCGGCCACGTCCCAGCCGGGGACGACCGGGTACACGACGTCCATGAGGGCGTCGAGGCCGCCCGCCATGATCTTCCAGTCGACGGGGTTGACGGAGGCGTACCGGACGCGGACGAGCACCTCGCCCGGGCCGACCTTGGGGACGGGCAGGCGGGTCTCGGAGAGCACCTCCGTCCCGCCGTACGTCTCGTACGTCATCGCCCGCATCGTGCCCTCGGTGTCCTCCGACATGTGCGCGACCTCTCCTCGAGCCGTGTGCCCG
>NZ_JBHWBP010000331.1:0-8508 GCF_042735575.1 Streptomyces sp. NPDC059564
TCACGGCGGCCGGGCTGACCGCACCGACCGACCCACCGGCCAGCGTCCTCTACTCCCCTGGCGTACCCGTCCGCCTCGGCCGCCCCTCCCTCCCCACTCCGCGCACTGGTCGAGCCGACAGGACCAGTGCTACGTGAGACGTGCTCCGGCCCATGAGGTGCAGGCCGGGGGCGAGTGGATCAAAAGCATGTGACGGCATCCTGGTCATCGGCTCGGGCACGCACTCGGGCGGGCGACATCGATGCCCTTACCGACTACCGGCGCAAGGCGCCCGGCTCCTCGGTCGCCCACCCGACGGCCCACCACTACGTACGGTACCCAACGCCGCCACGGACGCCGGTCAGCGGCCTGACGACCGCACCCTCCCCCCATGCGCGACGCGCCGCGCGGCCCTGAACCTCACGTGCGCCGGGGCCATTCACGTACGGGACGAGTGGGGCTCGGCAGAGCCCGCCGTCGTGGTGTCCGGCGGCGACCCTCACAGGAGCTCACCGGTCTGCCACCGGGGCGCAGCCGCGACCTCCGCCTCACGTAGCCACGCACCACCACTCACTCGACGGCCGCTCGGGGCTTCCGATCTCGCCCAACGCCGGCCTCCACGGCCAACGCCGCGGTGAGCCAGATGAGGGCGTAGAGCCAGCCGCCGAGGACATCGGTGGGCCAGTGCACGCCGAGGTAGACACGGGTCAGGCCGACCGTGACGGCCCAGCAGGCGAACAGGACCCACCAGAGCCGGGCAGCGGCCGGCGAGGCCGCGCGCCATACCGCCCACGCCAGCAGACCGGCCACGAGCGCCGAGGTCGCGGTGTGGCCCGAGGGGAAGGAGAACCCGGACGCGTGCGTCACCCGCTCGGCAACGGGCGGACGCGGCCGGGCCACGCCGTTCAGGACGGCGTAGCGCAGGCCCTGGGCCAGCAGCAGGAATCCGAGCGCACCCGCGGCCGTCAGCAGCCGACCCCTGGCGCCCCGGCCCCGTCCGGCGACGAGTCCGGCGGTCACGGCGCACAGGTACGGGACGGGCCCGGTCCCGGTCGCGGTGACGCCGCGCGCGAGGGCCACCGCTACGGCGGGACGGTGCCGTACCGACCAGCGGTGCACGCTCTCGTCGAGTGGGTACGGGCTGCCGTGGCGGGCTGCGACGAGTGCGGTCAGTACGGCGAACAGGGCTGCGCACAGCGTTGCGACCAGGCCCCAGCGGGTGGCTCGCGGTGCGGCGGGGGCCCTCACCGGGCGGCGACCAAGGATCGCAGCGGCGTACTGCCCAGCCGCAGTACGAGGGGGGCCGCGCGGCGTGCGGCACGGGTCAGCGTCCAGGCGATGACCGCTCCGACGGCCAGGCCGAGTACGACGTCATGGGGGTAGTGGGCACCTACCCAGACCCGGGAGAAGGCCATCAGCAGTGCGGCCGGTACCGCGATCGCCGCGAGCCGGCGGTCGGTGACCCAGAGGGCCGCGGCGGCCGCGGCGGCGATGGCGGCGTGGTTGCTGGGGAAGGACCAGTCGCCGAGCGGCGGGCAGATCTCCAGCGTGACCGTGTGCAGGGTCTGGCAGGGTCGCTGCTCCCGGAAGACCGTTTTGATGCCGGTGTCGGCGAGGAAAGCGACGACCACGACCAGGGGTGCTGCCAGCGCCATGGCGGTCCTGGCCGGATCGGCGGCCGCCCGGGCGCGCCACCAGACAGCCAGCATCAGCAGGGCGAAGAGGGCGAGGCCGTAGTCGGACCAGGCGGTGACCAGGCCGTCGAGCCAGCCGGGGGCCTGCTCGGCCAGGCCGGTGAGCCGGGTGTACAGGTTTCCGTCGACGGCGGGGCCGTCCAGGGCGAGCAGGCTCAACGCGAGCTTCCGTTCGAAGTGCGGCTGCCCCGTCGGCGGATGACTTCCACCGCGAGCGGGGCGAGGGAGACAAGTACGACGAGGGCGACGATCGGCATGAGGTAGCGGTCCACATGGGGCACGGAGGAGCCGAGCGCGTAGCCGGCCAGCACCAGTCCCACCGTCCACACGAGCCCGCCGATCACCTGCCAGAGCGTGAAGACGCGGGCCGGGACGTTCAGGGCCCCGGCCATCGGGTTCAGGACGGTGCGCACGATCGGCACGAAGCGGGCCAGGACGATCGCCTTGGCGTGTCCGTACCGGTCGAGGAGTTCCTCGGCCTTCGCGACGCCCTCGTGGAGTTTGCGGCTGCGGCTGCGGGCCAGCAGGGCGCGTCCGCCGCGCCGCCCGAGGAGGTAGCCGGTCTGGGCCCCGAGCAGGGCGCCGGCCGCGGCCGCGCACAGCACCTGCGGGAGCGAGAGGTGGACCGGCCCGTGATCGCCCGGCACGCAGAGCAGGCCGGCGGTGAAGAGGAGCGAGTCGCCGGGCAGGAAGAAGCCGACGAGGAGGCCGGTCTCGGCGAACAGCACGACCGCGACGCCGAGGGCGCCGAAGGCCGACAGGAGGGAACCGGCGTCCAGCAGATTGACGGCCTGCGGACTGAGCGCCTGCGACGCCGCGGCGAGATCGGGCCAGGTCATGACAGACAGCTCCCATAGGGTGAGAGGTGCAGGGTCCGGGACGACGCCCTGCCAATTGGCGACTACAGTTCCGTAGACGGTCTACAGCACTGTAGACGATCGATGTGTGGAGGAGCGCACCCATGGGCGACAGGAACGCGGAGCGACGCCCTGCCGGCGAGCTCGAGGCCGGCGTGCTGGCGGCGCTGTGGGCCGCGGACGGCCCGCTGTCCCCGGGCCAGGTCCAGGAGATAGTGGGCGGGTCGCTCGCCCGCACTACGGTGACGACGATCCTCTCCCGCTTGTACGAGAAGGGGACCGTGACCCGATCGCGGTCCGGCCGCGGGTTCGCCTACACCCCCACCGAGGACGCCTCCGGACTCACCGCCCGGCGCATGCACGCCGAACTCGCGAAGGACGAGGACCGCGAGGCCGTACTGAGCCGCTTCGTCTCCCAGCTGAGCACCGAGGACGAGCGCCTGCTGCGCGCCCTGCTCGACACGGAAGGAGACGCAACGTGATCCACACCGCCTGGATCCCCCTCCTCGTTCCGTTCCTGGTCGCACCGGCGGGCAGGCGGCTGGCCTCGAACCTGCCGCCGCGGCAGGCCATGTGGCTGCTGACGGCGACCGCGGCCGGCCTCGCCGCCGCCAGCACCTGCGCGCTGGCCCTGCTGATCGTCCCCGGCGCCACCCACCTCCACGTCGTCGCCGCGCTGGGCCACCTGCTCACCCCGCTCAGCAGTGGATCACCCGACGCCGTCATCGCGATCGCCCTCGCCGCCGGGGCCCTGCTCGCCTGGTGCACAGCCGGGCTGGTGCGCGGTGCACGCCGACGCTGGACCCAGCTCCGCCACGCCGGCAGGCTCGCCGCCGAGGCGGACGGCGAACTCGTCGTCCTGCCGGACGAGCACCCCGACGCCTACGCCCTGCCCGGAAGCCCGGGCCGCATCGTCGTCACGACCGGCATGCTCCGCGCACTCTCGGCGCCCGAGCACGAGGTCCTGATCGCCCACGAGCGCGCCCACCTCCGGGAGCGCCACCACCTCTTCACCGCCGTGGTCGACCTGGCCGGCCTGTGCCACCCCGCGCTGCGGACCCTGCGCGAGCCACTCGCCTACGCGCTGGAACGCAGCGCCGACGAATCCGCCGCCCGCGCCGTGGGCAGCCGACGCCTGACCGCCCGGGCCATCGGCCGGGCCGCTCTCGCCACCCGCGCTTCCTCCACGGCCGGCCGCACGCGTCCCGGCCTGGCCCTCTCGGCGACCGCCGGCCCCGTTCCCCGCCGCGTCGCCGCCCTCCTCGGCCACGACACCGAGACCAGGACGACCCGGCCCCTCGCCCGGCGCGCCGCGGTCCTGGTGTTGGCGGCCTGCCTGGCCCTCTCCGCCGGTGCGTCCCTCCAGGCAGCCGACGACCTGCACGACGGCATCGAAGTCGCCCAGGGCGAAGCCCCTTGACGCGTAGCGCCGGAGGGGAAGCGGGCTCTGGCGAGACGCGGCCTCGGATCTGATCCGACAGCCGCGGCCAACTCGGGCCGTCTTCCGCGCCTGAGCCGACGCAGACCCGGAGTTCCCTCCGCACGTCCGGACGGGCCGAGCCGGGCCCGGCCCACGACCCGTAGGGTGAGATAAGGCAAACCTATATTCTTCGACGTCCGGTCGTGGTGGTACGGGGCACGAGCGGGGCGGTATCGGACACAGGTCCCGCTCCCCCGCGCGGCGGCCGCGTGGCCCGCCACGGTTCCGGTCGCCGCCGCCGGAGCGGCGCTGACCGTCCAGGCCGCCCTGATGGTCCGCCGCTGGCGCCAGCACCGGTCGGTGCTCGCGCGCGCCTGGTCCGCGACGGGCGACTCCGTACCCGACGGCGACCTGCTGGTGGTGCCTGGCCCCGACCCGCAGGCCTTCGCCCTGCCGGGGTGGCGGGGGCGCGGCGGACGGATCGTGGTGACGACGGGCATGCTCCGGGCGTTCGGGCCGGCGGAGCGCGAGGTGCTGTTCAGCCATGAGCGGGCCCATCTCGCGGGCCGTCACCACCTGCTGTGCGTCACCGCCCACCTCGCCGGCGCGGCGCACCGGCTGGCGGCGACCGCGATCGCCCGCGCGGCACTGGCCGCCGCGTCCGGCAAGCAGCGGGACAAAGGCCGCGGTCCCTTGCTGTCGGTGGGTACCGGGCCGGTTCCCCAGCGGGTCGAGGCCCTGCTGCGGCCGGTGCCGGTCCGGCCGCAGACACGCACGACGCAGATGGCCGCAGCAGGCCTCGCGGCGGCGGTGGCGGGGGCGGTCGTTCTGGGCCTTGTCATGGCGTACGGGCTGCACGAGTACGTGGAGCTGACCGCCCGCGCCCTGCTGCGCCGCTGAGACCCTGAGCGTCGACTTTGATGTAGACCACGCTGTCCGATCTTGGGCCGCACGCCCGCGACGATCTCGCGGCCCGGTTGGAGACGCCGCCGGCCGAGGTCTCGCGGGTGATCGATGAACTCCTGGGCCAGGACCTGGTCCGGGCTATGGCCGTCAACGTGGGAGGGCAGCATGAGGTGGTCACGCTCACAGCGGCCGGTGCTGCCGCCCGCGCGGCCACAGTGGGTGACATGAAGGGCGTGCAGGACGTGCTCTTGGCGTCCATCACCAAGGGTGAGAGCGCCCAGCTGCGCTATCTGCTGCGGCGCGTGTGCGCGACTGCCGCCCGTGCCGGACACGGGCGAAGCAAGGTCTGAGGCCCGGTTCCCGCTCAGACGGTGGGCAGCAGCTCATGGGTGGGGCCGTGGGCGACGAGGCGTCCTTCGCCCAGCAGGTACACGGTGTCGGTGTAGGCGCTCACCAGGTGGAGTTCGTGTGAGACGAGTACGAGTGTCATCCCCTGCTCCGCGTTCAGGCCGGCCAGAAGTTCCATGACGGACGTCGCGGTGTCGGGGTCGAGGGCCGAGGTGATCTCGTCGCACAGCAGGATGTCGGGTCCGGTGGCCAGAGCACGGGCGATGGAGACGCGCTGGCGCTGGCCGCCGGAGAGCTCGGCCGGGTATCGGTCCGTGAAGTCGGCGGGCAGGTCGACCTGCTGGAGGAGTTCGGCGATCCGGGCCGAGCGGGCGCCGGAGTTGAGTTTCGTGTGCAGGCGCAGGGGCCGGTCGAGCTGGGCTCCGACCGTGCGGGAGGGGTTGAGTGCGTCGAGGGGATTTTGCGGGACGAGTTGGATGCGGCGCTGGTGCGCGCTCGGGCGTTTGCCCGCGGTGGGCGCGAGCGGTGTCCCGTCGAGGGTGAGGTCGGCGGTGTCCGCGCGCTGGAGCCCGGCCAGCACTCTGAGAAGCGTGGTCTTGCCGGAGCCGGAGGGGCCGACGATGGCCGTGCGGCTGCCGGGGCCGGCCGTGAAGTCGACGGCGGCGAGGGCTTGGTGTGCCTTCCCGTGGAAGGAGACGTGGACAGCATGTGCGGCTATTCCCTCGCCCTGGGCGACGACCGCCTCCTCGTTGTCCACGGTGGGCTCGCGTTCGGCTTCGTGGACTGCCGGCAGGCGTGGCGGTGCGGTGGGTGCGGTGAGGTGGACGGTGTGGTCGGCGCAGGCCTCGACGAGTTCGGGGTCGTGGCAAGCCATGACGATGGCCAGGTCGTGGCGGGCGGCGAGGTGGCGCAGCAGGTCGGCGATCTCGTCGCGCAGGGACGTGTCGAGGCCGGCCGTGGGTTCGTCGAGGAGGAGGACGTCGGGCTTCCGGGCCAGAGCACGGGCGAGCGCGACGCGGCGCTGCTGACCTCCGGACAGGGCTGTCGGTCGCCGGTCGGGAAGCCCGTCATCGGTGGGCAGACGGACTTCGCGCAGCAGTTCCATGACGGCCGACCGTTCGGGGCGGCAGGGGGCGGTTTCCGCGACGAGGTCACGGACCTTCATCCTGGGGTTGAGCGCGGAGCCGGGGTCCTGGCCCACGTAGGCCAGGCTGGTGCGGCGGAGCCGGGCCAGCTCTCCGGGGGCCAGGGCGGCCAGGTCGTGGCCGAGGACGGTCAGCACGCCGCCGGTGACGGCCGCGCCGTCGGGGAGATGGCCGATGAGGGCGCGCAGGAGGGTGGTCTTGCCGGAGCCGGATGCACCGGTCAGCGCGGTGATACGACCTGCCTCGATGATCAGGGAGACGGGCCGCAGGAGCACCGGGCCACCGGGGAAGCGGATTTCGAGACCGGTGACGGTGGCCGGCGGCGCGGGGGTGTCCGAGGAAGCGGCCGGCGTGACGGCCGGTTGTGCGGGGGTGTTCACGGGGTGGTGACCGCCTTGCGTGCGGAGCGGGGCGCGAGGGAGGCGCAGGCGAGGTTGACGCTGATGGCGAGGACGGCGATGGCCAGGCTGGGGGCGATGACGGCCCAGGGGTTGAGGAGGATGCCCGGGGCGTTCTCGCGGATCATCAACGCCCAGTCCGCGGCCGGTGGTTGGGGGCCGATCTGGAGGAAGGCGGCCATGGAGATGACGTAGACGGCTTCGACGAAGCGCAGGCCGAACAGAGCGGCGACGGTGGAGCGGAGGTTGGGCAGGATCTCGCGCAGCGCGATGTAACGCAGGCTCTCCCCGCGGGCCAGAGCCGCTTCCACGTATCCGGCTCCGGCCAGTGGGGCGGCGGCTGCGGCCACGATGCGTACGGCGTAGGGGATACCGAGGACGATGGCGGCGCCTATGACGGCCCAGCGCCCGCCGCCGGGCCAGGCGAGGGCGATCAGCATGATGCCGAGGACCGGCGGGAGGAGGATCGCCACGTCGGCGCTACGCTCCACGGCGCGACCGAGGACGGGGTGCAGGACGGCGAAGCAGCCGGCGACGACCCCGGCCAGGGTCACGAGTACGGAGACGAGAGCGGCACTGCCGATCAGTACCGTGCCGCCGTGCAGCAGCCGGGACAGGACGTCGCGCCCGAGCTGGTCGCCGCCGAGCGGCCCGCCGTCACCGGCGGTGGCGTACGGGGCGTGCACGGGGGCGTCGAGAGGGTGGGCGGCGAGCAGGGGCCCGGCCACCGCGAGGGCGATCAGCACCACCGCGGGGACCAGGGTGGGCCACGAGCGGCGGGTTCCGGTTCGGGCGGGTACTCCCGTGAGGGTGCCGGCGGTCATGGGCGGACTCCGAGGGTGCGGGCGCGTATGAGGTCGGCCGCGAGCAGGACGAGGCTGATGGCGGCGCCTGCGCAGACGACGACTCCGGCGATGAGCGGGGTGTCGCGGCCGGCGACGGCCGCGGCCAGGACGCTGCCGATGCCGGGGTAGTTGAAGAGGGTCTCCACGACCACGGCCCCGCCGAGGAGCATGCCGGTGGAGGTGGCGATGCCGGTGGCGATCGCGGGCACGGCGCCGGGCAGGGCGTGGCGCAGGACGATCCGGTGGACGGGGAGGCCGTCGAGGTGGGCGGCTTCCACGTGGGGCGTACGAGCCTGGTCGGCCAGGGCGCCGCGCACGATACGGGTGTTCCAGCCCGTCTGCGGGATGACCAGCGCCAGGACCGGCATGATCAGCATCGTCCAGTCGGCCGGGGTCCCGTCCGCACCGGTGAGGGTCACGGCGGGCAGCCAGCCGGTCCACAGCGACAGGACCAGCAGCAGGCCGACGGCGACGACGAATTCGGGGACGGCGAACGCGGCTGTGGAGGCATATCCGATGAGGCGGTCGGCGAGGCCGCCGGGGCGGGAGGCGGCCCAGCAGCCGAGCGCGAGGGAGGCGAGCACGGTCAGAACGAAGGCGGTCGCGCCCAGCACGAGGGTGTTGGGGAAGGGGTCGGAGAGGAGGTCGGTAACCTTCTGACCGCGGGCGGAGGTGCCGAGGTCACCGGTGGGCAGGGCCGTCATCCAGTCCCAGAACCGCTCCCACACGGGCCGGTCCAGGCCCAGCATGTGCCGCCGCGCCTCGACATCGGCCGCGCTGTCACCCCGCTCGGAACTCGCACTCGCCGCGTCCCCCGGCAACAGTTCCACGGCCGCGAAGACCAGGGCCAGCAGGACGGTCAGCATCAGGACACGACGCCCGAGAGCGCCGAGCACACGAGCTGCCGTGGCCAGGC
>NZ_JBHWBP010000332.1:0-8502 GCF_042735575.1 Streptomyces sp. NPDC059564
GCACACTCTTCATACGTACATATCGCAGCACCAACGAAAACAGGTAGAGGTCATGGCCGGGAACAGCCAGCGCAGGAACCGCCGCACGTCCAACAAGAAGGGCGCCACGGTCGGCAGCGGTGGCCAGCGGCGCAAGGGCCTGGAAGGCAAGGGCCCCACGCCCAAAGCCGAGGACCGCAAGAAGCACAAGGCGAACCGCATCAGCAACGCCATGGCCCGGCAGGCGGCCAAGCGCCGCCCCGCCCCCCGCCGCGGCGGCGTCAAGGGCTCCAGCGAGATGGTCGTCGGCCGCAACCCGGTCTTCGAGGCGCTGCGCGACGGAGTCCCCGCCACCACCCTCTACGTCCAGCAGTTCATCGACAACGACGAGCGCGTCCGCGACGCCCTCAAGCTCGCTGCCGACCGCGGCAACATCAACCTGATGGAAGCCCCGCGCCCCGAGCTCGACCGCATGACCAACGGGCTCAACCACCAGGGCCTGGTCCTCCAGGTCCCGCCCTACGAGTACGCGCACCCGGAGGACCTCACCGCCGCCGCGTACGACAACGGCGAGGACCCGCTGATCGTCGCCCTCGACGGCGTCACCGACCCCCGCAACCTCGGCGCCATCGTCCGCTCCGTCTCCGCCTTCGGCGGCCACGGCGTGGTCATCCCCGAGCGCCGCGCCGCCGGCATGACCGCCGGCGCCTGGAAGACCTCCGCCGGCACCGCCGCCCGCACCCCGGTCTCCCGCGTCACCAACCTGACCCGCGCCCTCCAGGACTACAAGAAGGCCGGCATCACCATCGTCGGCCTCGCCGCCGAGGGCACGCACACGGTCAACGACCTCGCCGAGCTCGCCGGTCCCGTCGTCATCGTCGTCGGCTCCGAGGGCAAGGGCCTGGGCCGCCTCGTCGGCGAGAACTGCGACTACCTCGTCCGCATCCCGATGCCGGGCGGCGCCGAATCGCTCAACGCCGGCGTCGCCGCGGGCGTCGTGCTCTACGAGGCCGCGCGCCGCCGCGCCGACGCCGGCCGGGTCTGATCCGCACCCGTCGGTTGAACCATCCGGCTCACGCGAAGTGACCCGTGAGCGTGTCACCCCGCCCCTTTCGGGCGGGGTGACTTGATCTTGACGGGTCTCGGACAGATCCCTGCTGTCAAGGCAGTGTCCTAAACACTCATCACTCGGTTAGATGAGTGTGGACACCAGAACGTCAGGGTTCGACGACCAGCCCGCGCTGAGCATGGTCAAGGTGCCGTGCGACCCCGCACAGGTCATCGTCAACCACGCCAGCTTCCGCGTGCGGCTCGCACCGAGCCCGAGCGCGCGTTCCAAGCCCGCGAACGCCCCCGGCCGCGCGCCCGTACTCGGCGCCGCCGTGGTCGCCGCCGCCGGAGCCACCCGCCGCCGGGCCCCCGTCGTCTGGAGCGGCAAGGCCGCCCCCGGCGACGCCGCCGCCATGGGCGGGCTCCTCCAGGCCGTGCGGGAGGCCGGCCGCGGGAACGACGAGTACGACGGCGGCGCCACCCAGACCATCCCCCGGGTCGACCTCGCCCACGACCTCGCCGACGACACCCTCGTCACCCCCACCGTCATCGGCCAGCGCACCTACGGCGACCCGGACGAAACCCGCCCGATCGCCGCCGTACCGGACCTGCCGTACGAGCAGTACGCCGACCGGTACCCCGGCAGCGGCCCCGAAACGGGCCCCGACACCCGGCGCGGCCCCGCCGACCCCCGCGCCCAGGCCTCCTACTACCCCGGCCGCCGGATGAACCTCGGCGTGGTCCTGCTCCCGCTGCGCGTCTTCCTCGGCTTCATCTCCGTCTACGCCGGCATGGGCAAGCTGTGCGACCCCGTCTACTTCGACGGCGGCGAACGCGGCTCCATGGTCACCTGGCTCCAGACCTTGCACCCCTGGGCGCTGGCCGAACCGCTGCGGGACTTCGCGCTCGCGCACCCCGTGGGGGCCGGCCTCAGCGTGGCTTTCCTCCAGGTCATCGTGGGCGTCCTGACGGTCTTCGGGCTGTGGCAGCGCTTCGCCGCCTGCATCGGGGCCCTGCTGTCCGCCGCGCTGCTGATGACGGTGAGCTGGAAGACCGTCCCCGCCTACGACGCGCCCGACATCATCTACCTGGCCGCCTGGAGCCCCCTGATCATCGCGGGCGCCCCCGTCTACTCCCTCGACGGACGGCTCGCGGGCGAGGCCTGGCGCACGCTCGGCCCGCGCACCGAAGTCTGGCGGCTGCGCAGGCGCGTCCTGCGGCGCGGAGCCGTCATGGCCACCGTCGTCTGCGGACTCACCCTGCTCATCGGCTCCCTCCTCGGCGGGGCCGTCCGCTCCAGCACCGTCGTCACCGTCCCCGGCCCCGGCCAGGCCCCGAGCAACTACCTGCCCGGCAGCCCCCTGCCGCGGACCCCCGCCCAGCAGCCCGGCCAGCCCGCCAGGCAGCAGCCCTCGAAGCCGGCCTCGCCCGCCGCCTCCGCCCCCGCCTCACCCTCCGCGAAGCCCGCCCGCACCGGCACCACCACCCGCGAGAGCGCCGGCACCGGCTCCGGGGCACCCAGCGCCACCAAGGGCGGCACCGGCAGCAGCCAGACCCCGCGCAGCAGCACCCCGAGGCAGTCCAGCCCGCAGCAGCCGCCGGCCTCCTCCGGGACCCGCAGCAGCGGCGGGGACACCCCGGCCAAGAAGCCCGGCCTCGTCGGAGGCCTCCTCGGCTGACCCCGCCCCGACCACCCGAAGGGCCCGGCACGCTCACGAGCGCGCCGGGCCCTTCCGCGTACCGGGACACGAGGCGACGTACAGAAAGGCGTGTGCGGGGCCTCAGGTGGCGTTCTGCGCCGCCAACTCCCGTGCCGCCTCGGTCAGGTCCTTCGCCGTGTCGATCGCCCGCCAGTAGGCCCCCTGGGGCAGCGGGAAGCCCGCCAGCCGCCGCTCGCGCGCCAGGTGCGGGAACGTCGTCCGCTCGTGGTCCCCCAAATCCGGCAGCAGGGACGCGAATTCGGGAGCGAACACGTACACCCCCGCATTGACCGGATACGGCGACTGCGGCGCCTCGATGAAATCCAGCACCTGCCCGAACTCGTTCGTCTCCACCACCCCCCACGGCATCCGCGGCCGCGCCAGCGCCAGCGTCGCCACCGCCCCCCGCTCCTCGTGGAAGGCCGCCATCTCGCGCAGCGGGAACCGCGTCCACACGTCACCGTTGGTCGCGTACCAGGGCCGGTCACCGTAAGGCAGCCTGCGGGCCGCGTACTTGAGGCCGCCGCCCCGCCCCAACGGCTCCTCCTCCACCACTGTCGTCACGCGCAGCGGCAACGGGGTCCGGGCCAGCCACTCCTGGAGCACCTCCGCCAGGTGCCCGCAGGAGACGACGACATCGGTGACCCCCTCCGCCGCCAGCCACGCCAGCTGGTGCCCGATGATCGGCAGCCCCGTCCCCGGGATCTCCACCATCGGCTTCGGCCGGTCGTCCGTATACGGACGCAGCCGCGAACCCTGGCCGCCCGCCAGGACCACGGCCTGGGTGGGCGGGGCCGGGAACGCGGCCGCGCTGTCGAAGGGTTGGGGCGGAACGGGGGGCACAGGGGGTCCGGCGGGTGCTTCGCTCATGGCCGCCAGCGTAGGGACGGCCCCTGCCCCGGCGGAGGCAGGCGCGGCGGGCGGTCAGCCCATCGAGGCGACGCCGGACGCGTACGCGGTGTCGCACACCGGACGCGCGAAGGACTGCGCCTTCGTCGGCCCGTACGCGTCCACCGCTGCCCGGCCCAACGCCCGCGCGATGCCCACGCAGTGCTCGGCCAGCGAAGGCCGCTTGTCGACCTCCTGCTGGAGGTGCGTCAGGACGTCACCCGGCTCGTCGCCCTGCCGGATTTCACCGAGCAGCTTTTCGCGCAGCACGTCCTGCGCGGCGCGCGGCTTCGCGGGGACGGACACGTCCTCGGCGGACGCGGTCAGGATCTGGGAAGGGGAGTTGTCCGCCCAGGGGACCATCGTGACCGCGAGGGTCCCGGACAGGACCAGGACGACGGGCAGGACCAGGGCGAGGGAACGGCCGATACGGCGGGCAGTGTGGGTCACGAGGGCGAGAGTAGCGCTCGGTGAAGATTTGGCGACATTTAGTCACCCGGTCGGGGGATGGTTCGACGTGACTTTTCGAATTAAGGGTTGACGGGTGCGGCCGAATGGCCCGGTCTGCCGGGGTTCATGACGCGGCGGCCGCAACTGACGCGGAAGGGGCGCCCCTTGGCGGGACGCCCCTCACTCACCCGCCGGACGTCAGCCGGAGAGGCGCACGCCCGAAGACGTCGAGAACACGTGGATCTCGTCCGCACGCGGCACCACGTTCAGCGTCGTGCCCTTCTCCGGCACCTGACGGCCGCCCACGCGCACCACGATGTCCTGCGCCTTGTCGGCGCCGAGCGCGGCACTGCCGTAGACGTAGCCGTCCGCGCCCAGTTCCTCGACCACGTTGACCGTGATGGTCAGGCCGCCCGTGCCGGCGACGTCGAAGTGCTCGGGGCGGACGCCGACCGTCACCGTGCGGTCGCCCGCGTCGGCGGCGGCGGACAGCGCCTCGCGCGAGACGGGGACGACGCTCTCGCCGAACTTCACACCGCCGTCGGTGATCGGGACCTCGACGAGGTTCATGGCCGGCGAGCCGATGAACCCGGCGACGAACAGGTTCGCGGGGCGGTCGTACATGTTGCGCGGGGTGTCCACCTGCTGCAGCAGACCGTCCTTGAGGACCGCCACGCGGTCGCCCATCGTCATGGCCTCGACCTGGTCGTGGGTGACGTAGACGGTGGTGATGCCCAGGTCGCGCTGGAGCGCGGCGATCTGGGTACGGGTGGACACGCGGAGCTTGGCGTCGAGGTTCGACAGCGGCTCGTCCATGAGGAAGACCTGCGGCTTGCGCACGATGGCGCGGCCCATCGCCACGCGCTGGCGCTGACCGCCGGACAGGGCCTTCGGCTTGCGGTCCAGGTACTGGGTCAGGTCCAGCATCTTCGCCGCCTCCTCCACCTTGCGGCGGATGGTGGCCTTGTCCTCACCGGCGATCTTGAGCGCGAAGCCCATGTTGTCGGCGACGGTCATGTGCGGGTACAGCGCGTAGTTCTGGAACACCATCGCGATGTCCCGGTCCTTGGGCGGCAGGTGCGTGACGTCGCGGTCACCGATGCGGATGGCGCCGCCGTTGACGTCCTCCAGGCCCGCGAGCATGCGCAGGGAGGTGGACTTGCCGCAGCCGGAGGGGCCGACGAGGACGAGGAACTCGCCGTCCTCGATCTCCAGCTCCAGCTGGTCGACGGCGGGCTTGTCGCCGCCCGGGTAGAGGCGGGTCGCCTTGTCGAAGGTGACAGAAGCCATGGTGGTGTATCCCTTCTACCGGCAGGAACGTGCCGGACGATCCGAGTGGAAGGTCTAGTCCAGCCAGCTGGACTCCGCCCGACGCTACCCGGCGGGACGCGTCCTGTCAGCACCCGGGAGCCCGGATTGTCGTACCGGCCGGTGGTTACGGGAGGCTTTCAAACCTGATGGCCCACCGAATCGACCGCTGTGTAGAGTGATGGCGGTTTCGCGCGCGGTGGGTTCGTGTGCGTGTCATGCCTCCTTAGCTCAGTCCGGCCAGAGCAACGCACTTGTAATGCGTAGGTCGTCGGTTCGAATCCGACAGGGGGCTCCGCTGCAGGTCAGAGGCTTGCTGATCAAGAGAATTCGTGCAGAAGTGGAAGGCCCCGGGCGATGGCCCGGGGCCTTTTGTGTTGCCTTCAGCCGCGGCCCGAGATGCGGTCTGCCAGGCGGGCCAGCGGGGTTGTCGTGGGGCGGTGGGTGGTCGTTTCGTGGCGGTCCGCCTCGCGGTAGGCGGCGTAGAGGGCGTGGACGCCGAGCCAGCGGAAGGGTTCGGGTTCCCAGCGGCGGACGCGGTGGTGGACCCAGGGGAGGGTGGTCAGGTCGGTGCTGTCGCCGAGGACCAGGTCGCGCAGGGTGCGGGCGGCGAGGTTGGCGGTGGCCACGCCGGAGCCGACGTAGCCGCCCGCCCAGCCGAGGCCGGTGGTGGCGTCCAGGGTGACGGTGGCGCACCAGTCGCGGGGGACGCCGAGGACGCCCGACCAGGCGTGGGTGATCTCCGTACCGGTGAGGGCCGGGAAGAAGGAGGTCAGGAGGGTGGTGAGGGCCGAGATCGTCGCGGGCTGGGTGCGGCCGTCGTTGTCCGTGCGGGAGCCGAAGCGGTACGGGACCCCGCGGCCGCCGATCGCGATGCGGTCGTCGGCGGTGCGCTGGGCGTACATGTAGGCGTGGGCCATGTCGCCGAGGAGCTGTGAGTCCGACCAGTTCAGGGCTTCCCAGGTGGACGGGGGGAGCGGGGCCGTGACGATCATCGAGGAGTTCATGGGGAGCCAGGTGCGCTTCTGGCCCTTGAGGGCGGCGGTGAAGCCCTCGGTGCAGCGCAGGACGTACGGGGCGCGGACGGTGCCGTAGGGGGTGACGGCCCGGCGGGGGGCGAGTTCCGTGACGGGGGTGGATTCGTGGATCACCACGCCGAGGCGTTCGCAGGCGGCGGCGAGGCCGCGGAGGAGCTTGAGGGGGTGGACGCGGGCGCCGTGCGGGGTCCAGGTGGAGCCGACGGCGTCGGCGATGTCGATGAGGGCGCGGGTGTCGGTGGCGTCGTGGAGGACGCGGTCGCTCTCGCCGAAGCCGAGTTCGGCGGCGTGGAAGGCCTTGAGGCGGGTGAGCTGGGCGGGGGTGCGGGCGACTTCGAGGACGCCGCCGTGGTGGATGTCGGCGTCGATGCGTTCGGCCGCGGCGACCTTGATGACCTCGGTGACGGTGTCGTTCATGGCGTGCTGGAGGCGGAGGGCGGCCTGGTGGCCGTGGAGGGCGGCGTAGCGGTCGCGGCCGGCGATGCCGTTGTAGAGCCAGCCGCCGTTGCGGCCGGAGGCTCCGTAGCCGCAGAACTTCTGCTCCAGGACGGTGACGCGGAGGTCGGGGGCGGCGCGCTTGAGGTAGTACGCGGTCCACAGGCCGGTGTAGCCGCCTCCGACGATGACGACGTCCGCGGTGGCGTCGGTGGTGAGGGGGGCGCGGGGTGGCCGGGGGGCGGTGGTGTCGGTCGCGTACCAGAAGGAGATGCCGCCGTTGATCGTCATGGGGGAGTTGGTACACGGGGTGTTCGAGGGGTGTCCAGGGGCGGGGTGTCGTGTTTCGGGGGGTGTTGGCGGGCCGGATGGCCGATGTGGGCGGGTGGGGCGGTTGCGTAGGGTGTCGGAGGGAGTTTGTCGGTTTTAGGGTTTATGCGTTTTTTATGGAGAGGGTTTCCGGTGGTGGTGGGCGTACGGAGGGCAGGGCGCGCGGGACGGGTCGTCGCGGCGGTGGCGGCGGCGGTGCTGCTGGGCGGTGCGGTGGCCGGCTGCGGGGCGGGGGACGAGGGGGCGTCGTCCCCTTCGGCCGCGGCGGAGGTGCGGACCAGCCCGATCGCGGACCGGCTGGCGAAGCTGCCGGCCGTGGTCGACGGGGCGAAGGTGGTCGTCGGGAAGGCGGAGGCGCCGCGCACGGTGCGGGTGCTGGTGGATCCGCGGTGCGGGTACTGCGCGAAGTTCGAGGCGGCGGGCGGGGAGACGCTGCTGAAGCTGGCGGACGAGGGGAAGGTGCGGATCGAGTACCTGCTGGCGTCCTTCCTCGACCGGGGCGGGGCGAGCGGTTCGGTGAAGGCGGTGAACGCGCTGCGGGCGTCGGTGGACGCGGGGAGGTTCGCGGAGTACCACGCGGCGGTCTTCGCGAGTCAGCCGAAGGGGAAGTTCACCGACGGGCTGTTGCTGCGGATCGCGGACCGGGTGCCGGGGCTGCGCGGGGCGGCGTTCGACAAGGCCGTCGCGGAGGGGACGTACGCGGGGTGGGCCGGGGAGGCCGAGCGGGCCTTCGAGGCGACGGGGATGCGGGGGACGCCGGCGGTGCTGGTGGACGGCGAGCCGGTGGGGACGAAGGACGGGTCGATGTTCGACGCGGCCGCGTTCGCGCGGACGCTGGAGGCGGCCGGCGTCGGGGCCGGGGCCGGGGCCGGGGCCTAGGGTCGGCGGCGTGATCGGGATTCCGGACGGGTTGGTCGAGGCGCGGCTGCGGTTCAACGGGGCGGTGGGGCGGGAGTTCATCGCCGGGTTGCCGGGGCGGGTGGCGGAGTTCCTGGAGCGGTGGGGGCTTCGGGTGGCGGGACCGGGGATGCACGGGATGACGGCTCTGGTGCTGCCGGTGGTGCGGGCGGACGGGACGGAGGCGGCGTTGAAGCTGCTGGTTCCGGACGAGGAGAGCGTGGGGGAGCCGGTGGCGCTGCGGGCGTGGGGCGGGCGGGGCTGCGTACGGCTGCTGGAGTGGGACGCGCCGACGGGGACGCTGTTGCTGGAGCGGCTGGACGGGGCGCGGTCGTTGTCGGTGCTCGCGGAGCGGGACGCGGGGGCGGCGGTGGGGGTGGTGGGTGAGTTGCTGGCGCGGCTGACGTCGGTGCGGGCGCCGGAGGGGT
>NZ_JBHWBP010000333.1:0-8492 GCF_042735575.1 Streptomyces sp. NPDC059564
CCCCGGAGTGCACGTGACCCTGCGGGCCGCGCTCGGAGACGACCAGGTCGCCGGTGGCGAACTTGCCGTTCGCGCAGGTCGCGCCGATGCCGTAGGTGCCGGGGCGCAGGCCGTGCTGGACCTGGAACTGCCCCTCGACCACTTCCTTGTGGGTGCCGGGGACCAGCTTGAAGCGGCCGCCGCCGACCGTGCTGGCGTCGCCTTCGGCACGGCTGCCGGGGCCGCAGGCCTTGGTGTTCACCGTGACGGTGGTGCCCGGGGAGGCGGATTTCGGCCAGACCTCCAGGACGGCGAAGTCCCCGGGCGCGAATCCGGCCATGCCGAGGTCCGCGGCGGCCACCGCGCCGGCGACCGGGCCGGCGAAGGCGGCGGCGGTCAGCGCGGTGGCGGTGAGCACGTGGGCGGTGCTGCGGCGCATGGGAACTCCTGGGGACACGGGGTCGTGTTCCGAGGAAAACCGGCCCGCCGGGCGAGCGCCTGCTGATTGTCCGTCAGATCGGTCGCGGAGTGCCCTGCCGGAGGGCATCCGCGCACGTCAGGACCTGCGGAAGGCCATCGGGGTCCCCCCGCCCCGTCCGGGTGACGGAGCCCTCCGTCAGGGGGTCGCGTCAGCGGCTCGCGTCAGGCCCTCGGGAGGGTCACCGAGGCGGCGGCGCCCGAGGGGGCCGGGTTCGACAGGGCCACCACGGCGCCGATCACCTGGGCCTGGCCGAACGCGATGGTCAGGCCGAGCCCGGTGCCCTGGCCGCGTTCCGCCGCGCCCGTCTTGAAACGCTGCGGACCTTCCCGCAGCAGGCTCTCGGGGAAGCCCGGTCCGTGGTCCCGTACGGTCACGGAGGCCCCGGACACGGTCACGGTGATCGGGCCGGCGCCGTGGCGCCGGGCGTTGAGCAGCAGGTTCGTCAGGATCCGCTCCAGCCGCCGCGCGTCGGTCCGCACCCGCACACCGCCGCCGGCGCCCGGGCGGTCCGCGCCCTCCGGGCCGCCCGCCGCGCCGTAACGCGCGCCCTTCGCGCTGCTCTCAGCGCCGTTCACGCCGCCCTGCGCGCCCTCTGCGCCGTGCGCGCTGCCCGAGCCGTTGCTGCCGTGCGCGCTGCCCGCGCTGCCCGCGCTGCCCGGGCCCTCCGCGGGCCCGCGCTCGTCCGCGCCGATCAGCTCCGCCGTCACGCCCGACCGCCGTGTGATCGAGGCGACCAGCGGACCCAGCCGGTGCTCCTCCAGCCGTGCCTCCTCCCGGTTCGCGTCCAGCCGGGCCACCTCCAGCAGGTCCTCCGTCAGCGTCCGCAGCGCCGCGACCCGGTCGCGCACCAGCTCCGTCGGCCGCCCGGGCGGCAGCAGTTCGGCCGCCGTGTGCAGCCCCGTCAGCGGGGTCCGCAGCTCGTGCGCCACGTCCGCGGTGAACCGCTGCTCCGCCTCCAGCCGCCGCTGCAGGCTGGCCGCCATCGTGTTGACCGCCGAGGACAGCTCGGCCACCTCGTTACGGCTCCCCGGCACCCCCGACGGCCCGATCCGCGCGTCCAGGTCGCCCGCGCTGATCCGCCGGGCCGTCTCCGCGGCCGACCGCAGGTCCTTGCTGAGCCGGCTCGCCATCAGCGCCCCGCCGACCGCCGCCAGTGCCACCACCCCGGTCCCGGAGACGATCAGCTGCCCGTCCAGCTCCGCCAGTTCGGCCTGCTCGTCGGCGAGCGAGTGCCGCACCGTCAGCACCTGCCCGCCGCCGACCGGCCGCGCCGCCCACACCGCCGGGTGCGGTCCGGACAGGTCCAGATAGGTGGTCCGCCGCCCGGCCAGGGCCGCCTCGCGCAGCGCCGCCGGTATGCCGGGGCAGTCGATCCGGGCGCCCGCCTCCCCGACCTTGTCGAAGTCGAGCCGGCCGGTCAGCTCGTAGACCTGCCGTACGCGGATCAGCTGCTCGGTGGCGCTCTTGCGGGCCGCGTCGGCCACCTGGCGCACCCGCGCCTCGTGGATCAGGACTCCGATGGTGACCGCGACCAGCGAGCAGCCGACGGCCAGCAGGACGGCGATCTTCCAGCGCAGGCCGAGTGCCCGCAGCAGCCGGCGGCCGCGGTGGAACAGGGCCTTCACCGTGGGCCCCGCCCGTCGGCGGTGGTGCCCGGCCCGGGCGTGGGGCTCTCGTTCCCCGGGGTCCCCAGGGTCTTGTTGTAGCGCCGCTCGTCGCTGACCACCGTCATCCGCTCGCCGTCCCAGCGGTAGCGGACGGCCTGCTCGGAGCCGTCGTCGGCGGCGGTGCGGATGAGCAGGTCCCGGCCGAGGGACTCGGCGGCCATCCGCCGCCCGATGGTGAACAGGACGGGGACGATCCGGTCGCCCTGGGCGGCGTAGACGCTCAGCGCGGTGCGGCCCGTCTCGGTGTCGGCCGCGACGAGCAGTTCCTTCTTCCCGTCACCGGTCACGTCGAGCAGGACCCGCGGGCGGATCCCGGCCCGCCCGGGCGCGTTGATCCTCCCCTTGCCGAGCAGCTGCCTCATCCGCTTGTCGGCCCGTACGACGTCCAGCTCGTTCACCGCCGCCATGCCCTCCGGCCCCACCTCGGGCCCGTCCGGCAGCGGCGACGGAGCCGGCTGCCGGGTGCCGGTCGCGACGCCCGCGGCCTTGGGCGAGTCGTCGGCCCAGGCCGGCCAGAGCGTCTCCGGCAGCGGCTGGGGGGACACCGGCGCGACGGCCTCGCCCGCGGCGAGCCCGTCGGGTGCGGCGCAGCCGCCGAGGGCCAGCGCGGTGGCGCACAGCAGCAGGGCGGCGGTGGAACGGCGGGGTGATCGCGTCATGGGGGAGGGAACCGTGGGGTGGGGGAGGGGGCGGATTCCGACGGTAGTCGGCGACCGTCACAGGGGCCGGGAGAACGTGTAACAGCGGTGCGTACGGTGGTGGTGCGCGGAAAGGACGGGACGTTCGGCCCGGACCGCGGACTGCCCACATGTAGTCGAGGGAGGGCCCTGTGACATCGGTCGATCGGCCGGAATCCGGCGTGCTGCCGTTCTTCGTGTACGGGACGCTGCGGCCGGGAGAGGTCAACCACGATCTCTTCCTGCGGGGCCGCACGGCGGCCGAGGAGCCCGCCCGGCTGCCGGACGCGGCGCTGTACGAGGGACCCGGCTACCCGTACGCGGTGGAGCGCCCCGGCTCCGTCATATCCGGGGAGCTGATCACCCCGGCGCCGGGCGGGTACGGGGAGCTCCTGGCCGCGCTGGACCTGCTGGAGGAGTACCGGGGCCCGGGCCGCCCGGGGAACGTCTACGACCGGGTCGTGCGGACGCCGGTCCGCCCCGACGGCAGCCGGGTCCGCGCCTGGGTCTACCTGGCGGCGGCCCCCCTGGCCCGGCGCCTCGCGGCATCGGGCACCGAGATCCCCGGCGGCGACTGGCTCCGCCGCGACCGCGTCTAGGCGGCTTTGCCGGCCGGGCTCAGAGCCCTTCGGCGCCGCGGTTGCGCAGCCGCTGTCCGTACTGCTGGAGGACCCACAGTTCCTGCTGGACCGCCGCCTGCTGTTCCGGCGGGGCCTGCGGGCCCAGCCGGGACATGGTGCCCTGGATCTCGTGGACGCGGCGGTCCACCGCGCGCAGGCGGACCTGCACCAGCTGGACCCCCGCGTAGATCTCGTCCACCGTCTTGGCGTGGATGGCCTCCACCGCCAGCTCCGTGACGAGCGCGCGGACGGTGTCGTTCGGCGCGGCCTCGCGGACCCGGATCAGGTAGTCGTCCGTGCCCTGCGCGGCGCCGCCCGCGTCCTGGATGGCCTGGCGGACCGCCGCGTACGGCGGGGCGGTGAACTCGTCCATCCCGTACGCGTCGAAGGCGGGGGAGACCAGGGCAGGCCGCTGGAGCGCCAGCTTGAGGAGCTCGCGCTCGGTACGGTGCGCCGGGCTGCGCAGGTTCAGGGCGGGACCGCCCGCGGGCGCGGCGGGCGCGGAAGCGGGAGCGGCCTCGTAGGACCGGCCGCCGCCCCGGCCCTGCTGCTGCGGCTGGTTGCCGCGGTCGCGGGCCCAGCGCGCCAGCTGCGCGACCCGCTTGACGACGAACTGCTCGTCGCGGATGCCGAGCATGCCCGCCAGCTGGACCGCCGACTCGTGCTGGATCGCGATGTTCTTGATGTTGGCGACCACCGGAGCCGCCTCGTCCAGCGCGGCAGCGCGGCCCGCCGGGTTCTCCAGGTTGTGCCGGGCCACGATGTGCCGCAGGGCGAACTCGAACAGCGGGGTCCGTGCCTCCACCAGCCCGGACACGGCCGCGTCGCCCTGTGCGAGCCGCAGGTCGCAGGGGTCCATCCCGCCCGGGGCGATGGTGATGGAGGTCTCCGCGGCGAACTTCTGGTCGTCCTCGAACGCGCGCAGGGCCGCCTTCTGCCCGGCCGCGTCACCGTCGAAGGTGAAGATCACCTCGGCGGTCGCGTTGTCCATCAGCAGGCGGCGCAGGATCTTGATGTGGTCCCCGCCGAAGGCCGTGCCACAGGTGGCGATGGCGGTGGTGACCCCGGCCATGTGGCAGGCCATGACGTCGGTGTAGCCCTCGACGACCACAGCCCGGGAGGTCTTCGCGATCTCCTTCTTGGCCAGGTCGATGCCGTACAGCACCTGGGACTTCTTGTAGATCGCCGTCTCGGGGGTGTTCAGGTACTTCGGGCCGTTGTCGTCGTCGCGCAGCTTGCGCGCGCCGAAGCCGACGACCTCGCCGCTGATGTCGCGGATCGGCCACATGAGGCGGCCGCGGAAGCGGTCGATGGGCTTGCCGCTGCGGCTGTCCTGGGCCAGCCCGGAGAGGATCAGCTCCTTGTCGCTGAAGCCCTTGCCGCGCAGGAACCGGGTCAGGTGGTCCCAGCCGGCCGGGCTGTAGCCCACGCCGAAGTGCTCGGCCGCCGCCTGGTCGAAGCCGCGCTCCGCCAGGAACCTGCGGCCGATCTCCGCCTCGGCTCCGCCGAGCTGCTCCGCGTAGAAGAGGGCGGCGGCCTTGTGGGCCTCGACCAGGCGGATGCGCTCGCCGCGGCCGCTGGTGCCGGCGGTGTAGCCGCCCTCCTCGTACCGCAGGGTGATGCCGGCCTGGCCGGCGAGGCGCTCGACCGCCTCCGAGAAGGAGAGGTGGTCGATCTTCATGATGAAGTCGAGGGTGTCCCCGCCGGCCTGGCAGCCGAAGCAGTGGTAGAAGCCCTTGCTGGGGCTGACCTGGAAGGACGGGGACTTCTCGTCGTGGAAGGGGCACAGGCCCTTGAGGTTGCCGCCGCCTGCGTTGCGCAGCTGGAGGTACTCGGAGACCACGGCGTCGATCGGGACCGCGTCCCGTACCGCCTTCACGTCGTCGTCGTTGATCCGTCCTGCCACGCGCGCAAGTCTACGGCCGGGCGCGGGCGGTCCGGTCAGGCACCCTGGGCCGCCAACAGCGAGTCGAGCGGCACCTCCGGGTCCGTGAGCTGGTCGGCGTTCACCGCGCGCCCCGACCTGATCAGGGCCTGGATCTGCTCCGTGACGTCCCACACATTCACGTTCATGCCGGCGAGCACCCGGCCCCCGGAGAGCCAGAAGGCGATGAACTCCCGCTTGCCCACGTCCCCGCGGATCAGCACCTGGTCGTAGCTGCCGGCCGGTGCGTACCCGGAGTACTCCAGGCCCACGTCGTACTGGTCGGAGAAGAAGTACGGCACCCGGTCGTAGCTGACCTCCTGCCCCAGCATCGCCCGCGCGGCGGCCGGGCCGCCGTTGAGGGCGTTGGCCCAGTGCTCCACCCGCAGCCGGGACCCGATCCACGGGTGGTGGGCGGCGGCCACGTCCCCGGCCGCGAAGATGTCCGGATCCGACGTGCGCAGCGACTCGTCCACGGCGATCCCGCCGCCGTGCTCCCGGTCGACCAGGGCCAGCCCCGAGGTCTCGGCGAGCGCGGTCCGGGGGGCGGCGCCGATCGCGGCGAGCACCGCGTGCGCCGGGTGCTCCTCGCCGTCCTCCGTACGGGCGGCCAGCACCATGCCGTCGTGGCCGACGATCTCGGTGAGCCGTGCCCCGAAGTGGAAGCGGACGCCGTGCTCGGCGTGCAGGTCGGTGAAGAGCCGGCCGACCTCCGGGCCGAGCACCGCGTGCAGCGGGGTGGCCAGCGGTTCGACGACGGTGACCTCGGCCCCGTACTCGCGGGCCGCCGCCGCGACCTCCAGGCCGATCCAGCCCGCGCCCGCGATCAGCAGGTGGCCGTTGTCCCGGCCCAGGGCGGCCAGGACGCCCCGCAGCCGTTCGGCGTGCGCGAGGCGCCGCAGGTGGTGCACCCCGGCCAGGCCCGTGCCGGGCACGTCCAGGCGCCGCGGCTCGGCGCCGGTGGCGAGCAGGAGCTTGTCGTAGTGCAGGAGGGTGCCGTCGCCCAGGCGCACCGTCTTGGCCTCGCGGTCGAGGTGGACCGCGGGCTGGCCGAGGTGCAGTTCGATCTCGGCGCTCGCGTACCAGGACGGCTCGTGGACGAAGACGCTGTCGCGGTCGTCCTTGCCCACCAGGTATCCCTTGGACAGCGGTGGCCGCTCGTACGGATGCTCGCGCTCGTCCCCGATCAGGATCACCCGCCCCGTGAACCCTTCCGCCCTCAGCGTCTCGGCGGCTTTCGCCCCGGCGAGCCCTCCGCCGACGATGATGAACGTCTGGTGTGCGTCGACCACCTGATGCCTCCTCATAACCTCTTCGTCACATGCGACCACATGCGAGCGTCCCGCACCGAGCCTGCCGCGTGAAGGGGGGATGGCCCGATCGGCTCACCCTTCGGCGCGTCGGCCGTGTCTGGTGAGGCGGGCGTGCAGGGAGCGGGCCGCGGCGTCCGTCAGGCATGCGATCTGGTCGACGACCGCCCGCTTGCGGGCCTTGTCGTCGGGCGCCGCGTCGAAGATCGCCCGGAACTGGGGGTCGAGTCCCTCGGGCGCGCGGGCGCTCAGGGCCTCGGCGAGTTCGGCCAGGACGATGCGTTGGTCCGCGCGCAGCCGCTCCTGTTCGTCGCGCTGCATCACGTACAGGTCGGCGACCGCCTTGAGGACGGCGCACTCGTTGCGCGCCTCGCGGGGCACCACCAGCTCGGCCTCGTAGCGGGTGAGGCGGCCGGTGCCGAACGCCTCGCGGGTGGCGCCCTCGGCGGCCAGGCAGAAGCGGCCGATGAGCTGGCTCGTGGCGTCCTTCAGGCGGGCCTGGGCCACCGCCGAGCCGTCGTACCCGTGCGGCCACCAGTCCTGTTCCATCAAACGGTCGAGGGCTTCGCGCAGTTCCTCCGGAGCGGTGCCGGCGGGTACGTAACGGCCGATCGCGACCCGCCAGATCGCGGCGCGCTCGGGCTCGGCGAAGAGCAGGTTGGGGTCGAGGTGCCCGGCGTGCAGACCGTCCTCGAAGTCGTGGACGGAGTACGCGACGTCGTCCGCCCAGTCCATGACCTGGGCCTCGAAGCACTTGCGGTCGGCGGGGGCGCCGCGCCGCAGCCACTCGAAGACGGGCAGGTCGTCCTCGTAGGCGCCGAACTTGACCGAACCGGGGTCGGTCGGGTGGTTCCCGCGCGCCCAGGGGTACTTGGTGGCGGCGTCCAGGCAGGCGCGGGTGAGGTTGAGGCCGACGCTGACCTGGGTCCCGCTCTCCGGGTCGGTGACGAACCGCTTGGGCTCCAGCCGGGTCAGCAGGCGCAGGGACTGGGCGTTGCCCTCGAAGCCGCCGCAGTCCTTGGCGAACTCGTTGAGCGCCTCCTCGCCGTTGTGCCCGAACGGGGGGTGGCCCATGTCGTGGGAGAGGCAGGCCGCCTCGACGAGGTCGGGGTCGCAGCCGAGGGCCGCGCCGAGCTCCCGGCCGACCTGCGCGCACTCCAGGGAGTGGGTCAGCCGGGTACGGGGGCTCGCGTCCCAGTCGTAGGAGCGGGTGCCCGGAGTGACGACCTGGGTCTTCCCGGCGAGGCGGCGCAGCGCGGCCGAGTGCAGCACGCGGGCGCGGTCGCGCTGGAAGGCGGTGCGGCCGGGGCGCTTGTCGGGCTCGGGGGCCCAGCGCTCGGTGGCGGAGGGGTCGTAGGACTCGTAGGCGGGGGCGTGCGTGGTGCCTTCCATGTTCAGACGTTAACCGGAGACACCGACAATCCGAGCAATCCGAACGAACACCGCCTTTACGCGGTGGCCAGTTCCCGGTGGCCCCCGCTGCGGGCGAGGGCCTCGTCGTAGCGGTGGAGGACGAGGCGGGCCAGTGCCGGGTGGTCGCCGAGCGGGGCGGCGGCCGGGCCCGGCGCGGCGGCGGCGCTCGCGGCGGAGAAGCGGCCCGGGGCGGCGAAGTACGAGGCGACCGCGATCCAGTGGTGGCCCCGGGCGGCCAGCGCCCTGACGGCGTCGGGCACGCCCGGTGCGCCGCCGGAGGCGTAGGCGGGGAGCACGGGTACCGCGCCGAGGCGTTCGGAGAGCTGGGCGGCGGTGCGGCGGGTGTCGGCGGCGCTGTCCGGGTCCCGGGATCCGGCGGCGGCCAGCACCACCGCCGGGCCCGGGGACCAGCCGGCCTCCA
>NZ_JBHWBP010000334.1:0-8481 GCF_042735575.1 Streptomyces sp. NPDC059564
GACGGCACCCTCGTCGACACCGAGGGCTTCTGGTGGGAGATCGAGGCGGAGATCTTCCGCGAGCTCGGACACCTGCTCGACGACTCCTGGAGGGACATCGTGGTCGGCGGCCCCATGAGCCGCAGCGCCGCCTTCCTCATCGAGGCCACCGGCGCCGCCATCGGCATCGCCGAGCTGAGCGTTCTGCTCAACGAGCGCTTCGAGGCCCGCATCGCCGACCAGGTCCCCCTGATGCCCGGCGCCGAGCGGCTGCTGAGCGAACTGGCCCGGCACAACGTCCCCACCGCCCTGGTCTCCGCCTCCCACCGCCGGGTCATCGACCAGGTCCTGCTCACCCTCGGCCGCGACCGCTTCACCATGACCGTCGCCGGGGACGAGGTGCCCCGTACCAAGCCCCACCCGGACCCCTACCTGCTCGCCGCGAGCACCCTCGGCGCGCACCCCTCGCGCTGCGCCGTCATCGAGGACACCGCCACCGGCGTCGCCGCCGCCGAGGCCGCCGGCTGCCGGGTCGTGGCCGTGCCCTCCATCGGCCACATCGAGCCCGCCCCCGGGCGCACCATCGTGCGCTCCCTGGAGGACGTGGACCTGCCGTTCCTGCGCTCCCTGATCACTCCGCTGAACTGAGCGCGCACGCTCCGTACCGAACGGAACAGGGGTGCGGCCAGGGTCCTGCGGGAGGATCTTCCGCCCCTGTCCCCGGAGGCCGAAATTCCATCCTGTTCGGGGTCTGCCTCACGGGTGAGCTTGGTCACCCGTGAGGGCCCGGAGGGGCCCGCCGGAGTGCCCCATACCCTTCCCATGTGTCCGGATTGATCATCTCCTGACCCCATCTGCGAAGACTCCGGCATAAGCGGTCAGTCCGCTCCCATCACGGTGCGATTACGCCCCAACTCCTGCCAGTTCCAGCCATCCCGTCCCAGGCCACTAATGTCGACGCGGGCACTACGCACGCACCTCAGCGGTTCCGGACGCACACCCCTGCGCCGGTGCCGCGTGGACCGATCGTCAAACACCGGCCCGATCGTTCCGCCCTGAACGGGCGACCGCCGCGAAGTGCCCTCTACGCCGCTTTGAGCAAGTGCCGGGTGAGGGAGTACTTCCAGCATGAACCGCAAGACCATGGTGCTGACGGCCGCGATCGGCCTGCTCGCCCCCGCGCTGTCCGCATGCGGCAGCACGAGCGGCGGAGGAGCAGGGTCCGGAGCGATCGTCGTCGGGACCACCGACCGGTTCGAGGCAGCCGACTACGCCCCCGCCCCCTTCGACCCCGCCTACGCGTACGACGCCGGCGCCTGGAACGTGCTCCGCCAGACCGTCCAGACGCTGATGCACACCCCGCGCGGCGGCGGCCAGCCCGTCCCCGAGGCGGCCTCCGACTGCCGCTTCACCGACACGGGCAACGAGAGCTACCGCTGCACCCTGCGGCCGGGCCTGAAGTTCGCCGGCGGCGACCCCGTCACCGCCAAGGACGTCAAGTTCTCCATCGACCGCGTCCTCGCCATCAAGGACGAGAACGGCCCCTCCTCCCTGCTCTCCACCCTGGACAGCGTCGAGACCAAGGGCGCCGACACCGTCGTCTTCCACCTGAAGACCCCGGACGCGACCTTCCCGTACAAGCTCTCCACCCCCGCCGCCGGCATCGTCAGCGAGAAGAACTACGACGCCAAGAAGCTCCGCGCGGGCTTCGCCGTCGACGGCTCCGGCCCTTACACGATGAAGGCCGAGGTCAAGGACAACCACCTCGTCCGGGCCGTCTTCACCAAGAACCCGAACTACAAGGGCGACATCAAGCTGCAGAACGACAAGGTCGAACTGCGCTCCTTCGCCGACTCCGCCACCATGGGCAAGGCCCTCACCGACGGCTCCATCCACATGGTCTCGCGCACCCTCGCGCCCGCCCAGATCGCCGACTTCTCGACGAAGGCCCCCAAGGGCGTCAAGCTCGTCCCCCTGCCCGGCCTGGAGATCCGCTACATCGGCTTCAACACCGAGGCCCCCGTCGTCAAGGACAAGGCCGTACGCCAGGCCCTCGCCGCCGCCGTCGACCGCAACAACGTCATCTCCAAGGTCTACGGCAAGGCCGCGCAGCCCCTGTACTCGCTGGTCCCCACCGCCGTCACCGGCCACGTCAACTCGTTCTACAACAAGTACGGCGAGGCCAACACCGCCAAGGCCGCGAGCCTGCTCAAGGACGCCGGGATCAAGACCCCCGTCAAGCTGACCCTGAACTACACCAAGGACCACTACGGCGACGGCACCGCCGCCGAGTTCGAGGCCCTCAAGGCCCAGCTGAACTCCACCCAGCTGTTCGACGTCACCGTCCAGGGCAGCGACTGGTCCGACTTCCGCCCCGCGCAGAAGAAGGGTGACTACGCCGCCTACGGGCTCGGCTGGTTCCCCGACTACCCGGACGCCGACAACTTCCTCGCCCCGTTCCTGGAGCAGGACAACTTCCTGGGCACGCCGTACGCCAACACCGCGGTGCGCACCAGGCTCATCCCCGACTCCCGGCGCGCGGCCGACCGCAACACCGCCGCGCCCGCGATCGCGGAAATGCAGGACATCGTCGCCGAGGACGTACCCGTCCTGCCCCTGTGGCAGGGCAAGCAGTACGTCGCCGCACGCGACGGGATCACCGGAGTGGAGTGGTCGGTCAACGCCATCTCCGACCTCCAGCTGTGGGAACTCGGCCGGGGCGTCAGCGGCTGAGACCGGCAACAACCGGCGGCGGACGTCGCAGGCCGGCGCAACGACCAGACAAGACTGTGAAGGACATTCGCGTGATGAGACGTAACCAGTGGTTGGCGGCCCCGCTCGGCGCGGCCACTGCCGCCGCGCTGCTCAGCGGTTGCGGTTCGACCGATGGCGCCAATGCCGGCAGCGGCAAGGGCGTGGTCATGGGGATATCCGACAAGGTGAAGTCGACCGACCCGGCAGCCGGTTACGACCCGGGCTCCTGGCTCCTCTTCAACAACGTCTTCCAGTCGCTGCTCAGCTTCCCCAAGGGCGGCACGACCCCCGAGCCCGACGCCGCGCAGACCTGCGCCTTCGAGGGCGCCGACAGCAAGCAGTACAAGTGCGTCCTGCGCCCCGGCCTGAAGTTCAGCAACGGCCACAGCCTGACCTCGAAGGACGTCAAGTTCTCCTTCGAGCGCACGCTGAAGATCAATGACGAGAACGGCCCCGCCGTGATGCTCTCGTCGATCGCCGGCATCGACGCCCCCGACGAGAAGACCATCGTCTTCCGCCTCAAGACGTCCGACGCCACCTTCCCGAGCAAGATCGCGTCGGGCGCGGGCTCGATCGTCGACCACGCCGAATACCCGGCGGACAAGCTCCGTACGGACGGCAAGGCCATCGGCTCCGGCGTCTACAAGCTGGACTCCATCAACGAGAAGAGCGCCAGCTTCTCGGTGAACGACTCCTACAACGGCAAGGCCAAGGCCAAGAACACCGGCGTCACGCTGAAGTTCTTCAACGGCGACCAGGCCGCCCTCAAGACGGTCCTGGAGAGCGGCGACGTCGACTTCGCCTTCCGCGGCCTCGCCGCCAAGGACATCGCCGCCCTCGCCTCGACCAAGACCGGCGACCAGAAGGTCGACGTCGTCCAGGGCACCGGCGCCGAAGTCGAGCACATGGTCTTCAACGTCAACGACCCGGTCGTCGGCAAGCTCCCCGTCCGCAAGGCCATCGCCTACCTCGTGGACCGCGAGGCGCTCGTGAAGGACGTGTACGCGGGCACCGCGGCCCCGCTCTACTCGATCGTCCCCGCCGGCATCGCCGGACACACCACCCCGTTCTTCGACCGCTACGGCGGCACCCCCCAGCCCGAGAAGGCCAAGGCCGTCCTCAAGGCGGCGGGCATCAACGGCAAGGTCAAGGTGACCCTGTACTCCACCCCGTCCCGCTACGGACCCTCCACCGACCAGCAGTTCCAGGTCATCGCCAAGCAGCTCAACGACAGCGGGCTCTTCGAAGCCGACATGAAGTCCGTCGAGTACGAGCAGTACGAGAAGGACATCCAGGACGGCAAGTACGGCATCTACGTGAAGGGCTGGGTGCCCGACTACCCGGACGCCGACAACTTCACGCAGCCGTTCTTCGGCCCGGACAACGTGCTCCGCAACAACTACGACAACAAGGAGATCACCGGGACCATCATCCCGTCGACCTCCGCGAAGTCCGACCGCACCGCGGCGAACACCGACTACGTCCGCCTCCAGGACATCGTCGCCGACGAGCTCCCGCTCCTCCCGCTCTGGCAGGGCAAGCAGTACGCCGTCACCCGCCAGAACGTGACCGGCCTCCAGTGGTCCCTCGACGCCTCCACCGTCTTCCGCTTCTGGGAGATCAGCAAGGGCTGACCCGCACCACACGACGAAGGGCCGGCAGCCGCATCCCGCGGCCGCCGGCCCTTCCGTCATCCCGCGCCCGCCACCGGGCGCCGTCCGCTACTGCGCGCCCGGGCGGACCAGACCGCTCTCGTACGCGTACACCGCCGCCTGGACCCGGTCGCGCAGGCCCAGCTTCGTCAGCACGTGACCCACATGCGTCTTCACCGTCGTCTCGCTCACGAACAGATCCGCCGCGATCTCCGCGTTCGACAGCCCCCGGGCCACCAGCTTCAGCACCTCGACCTCGCGCTCGGTCAGCGTCCCCAGCGTGTCCGGCAGGCTCTCCTCACCCGATGGCAGGTGCCCCGCGTACTTGTCCAGCAGCCGCCGCGTGATGCTCGGAGCCAGCATCGCCTCGCCGCCCGCGACCACCCGGATCGCCTGCACCAGCTCGTTCGCCGGCGCGTCCTTCAGCAGGAACCCGCTCGCGCCCGCCCGCAGCGCCTCCACCACGTACTCGTCCAGGTCGAAGGTGGTCAGCACCAGCACCTTCGCCGGACCGTTCCGCTCCGGACCGGTGATCTGGCGCGTCGCCTCCACCCCGTCCATCCGCGGCATCCGGATGTCCATCAGCACCACATCGGGCTGCAACGCCCGCACCTGGTCCAACGCCTGCAGACCGTCCCCGGCCTCACCCACCACCACCAGGTCCTGCTCGGCCTCCAGGATCATCCGGAAGCCGGTGCGCAGCAGAGGCTGGTCGTCGACCAGCAGGACGCGGATCGCCACGGGGGTACCTCGTATTTCGTCGGACTGCCTGGGACTGCTCGGACTGCTCGGCAACGCCGGAGACGGCTTCGGCGGGGCGCCGCCCATTGTGCCCTGACCCGAAGATCAGGACCCGGCCGGGCCGTCCACCCCCGGCCCCGGCTGCGCCCCCGGCTGAGCCCTCGGCGTGATCACCAGCGGGTAGACCGGGGGAGTCCCCCCGAACTCCGGACACACCGCCTGATGATCACACCAACCGCACAGCTTCGTCGGCCGCGGCCGCCACTCACCCGTCTGCGTCGCCTCCCGGATCGCCTCCCACAACGCGTGCAGCTTGCGCTCCACCCGCTCCAGATCGGCCACCACCGGGTCGTACGTCAACACGTCCCCACTACCCAGATACACCAGCTGCAGCCGCCGCGGCACCACCTGCTTCAGCCGCCACACCACCAGCGCGTAGAACTTCATCTGGAACAACGCGCCCTCGGCGTACTCCGGCCGCGGCGCCTTGCCCGTCTTGTAGTCGACGATCCGCACCTCACCCGTCGGCGCCACGTCCACCCGGTCGATGATCCCGCGCAGCCGCAGCCCCGACTCCAGCTCCGTCTCCACGAAGAACTCCCGCTCCACCGGCTCCAGCCGCGTCGGGTCCTCCAGCGTGAACCACCGCTCCACCAGCGCCTCGGCCTCCGTCAGCCAGCGCGCCAGCCCCGCCCCCTCATCACCCTCCGGGAACAGCCCCGCCAGCTCCGGCTTCGCCTCCAGCAACCGGTCCCACTGCCCCGGAACCAGCGCCTTCGCCCGCGGCGCCGTCCGCTCCTCGGCCGGATGATCGAAGAGCCGCTCCAGCACCGCGTGCACCAACGTGCCCCGCGTCGCCGCCGCACTCGGCTTCTCCGGCAGCTTGTCGATCACCCTGAACCGGTACAGCAGCGGGCACTGCATGAAATCCCCCGCCCGCGAGGGCGACAGGGAAGTGGGCGCCGCGGCGACCCGCGCCACGCCGGCATCGGCAGCGCCAGGCACGGCACCGGGAGTCGTCGTCATGCGTGAAACCCTACGGCCCGCCACCGACAGCACGCGCATACCATCGACTCCGAGCACCCTCGCACTGCATGATCGGGGGATCACAACGCGCTACACCACCCAGCGCCGGACCCACGACGTGGACCACACTGGAATCCCCAGCACCGAACGAAGGACAACCGTGGCAGACACCGACGAATCCGGCGAGCGCACGCCCAAGCGCTCCGATCCGGGCGGCGGAATCCTCATGGGCCGCCCCTTCGGCGTGCCCGTCTACGTCTCGCCCAGCTGGTTCCTCGTCGCCGCCCTCATCACCTGGGTCTTCGGCGACCAGCTCGACCACGTCCTGCCCGACCTCGGCCCCGCCCGCTACCTCGTCTCCCTCTTCTTCGCCGTCGCCTTCTACGCCTCCGTCCTCGTCCACGAACTCGCCCACACGATCGCCGCACTCCGCTTCAAACTCCCCGTGCGCCGCATCCAGCTCCAGTTCTTCGGCGGAGTCTCCGAAATCGAGAAGGAATCCGAGACGCCCGGCCGCGAATTCGTCCTCGCCTTCGTCGGCCCCCTCCTCTCCCTCGCCCTCGCCGGACTCTTCTACCTCGGCATGAAGGCCGTCGACCCCGCCACCGTCCCCGGCGTCCTCCTCGCCGGCCTGATGATCTCCAACCTCCTCGTCGCCGCCTTCAACCTGCTCCCCGGCCTCCCCCTCGACGGCGGCCGCATGCTCCGCGCCGTCATCTGGGGCATCACCGGCAAACCCATGGCCGGCACCGTCGCCGCCGCCTGGGTCGGCCGCGGCCTCGCCGTCGCCGTCCTCCTCGGCCTGCCCCTGCTCACCCACACCGGACTCCTCGGCAACCGCACCCAGGAGATCGGCGGCATGGACACCGTCATGGACGCCCTCCTCGCCGCGATCCTCGCCGCCATCATCTGGACCGGCGCCGGCAACAGCCTGCGCCTGGCCCGCCTGCGCGAACACCTCCCCGAACTCCAGGCCCGCGCCCTCACCCGCCGCGCCATCCCCGTCGAGAACGCCACCCCCCTCTCCGAAGCACTCCGCCGCGCCAACGAAGCCGGCGCCCGCGCCCTCGTCGTCGTCGACGGACTCGGCGACCCCACCGCCATCGTCCGCGAGACCGCCATCGCCTCCGTCCCCGAACACCGCCGCCCCTGGGTCGCCGTCAGCACCCTCGCCCAGGACCTCACCGACGGCATGAAGGTTTCCGCGGAGCTCACCGGCGAGGAACTCCTCGACCACCTGCGCGCCAACCCCGCCAGCGAATACCTCGTCCTCGAAAACAGCGGCGCGATCTACGGCGTCCTGTCCACCCTCGACGTCGAGAAGGCCTTCGTGAAGGCCATGGCGCGGCCCCAGTCCTGAAGCCAATACACTGGTCACATGTCCGAACCGACCGGTGCCGCCCGCCGACGCGGGCCCTTCGAGGTCGGGGACCAGGTTCAGCTCACCGACCCCAAGGGCCGCCACTACACGTTCACGCTCGAAGCCGGGAAGAATTTCCACACCCACAAGGGTTCCTTCCCGCACGACGAGCTGATCGGTGCTCCCGAGGGCAGTGTTGTCCGTACCACGGGCAACGTCGCGTACCTCGCGCTGCGTCCCCTGCTCCCCGACTATGTCCTGTCCATGCCCCGCGGTGCCGCCGTGGTCTACCCCAAGGACGCGGGCCAGATCCTGGCCTTCGCCGACATCTTCCCCGGCGCCCGCGTCGTGGAAGCAGGTGTCGGATCCGGCTCCCTGAGCAGCTTCCTGCTGCGCGCCATCGGCGACCAGGGCATGCTCCACAGCTACGAGCGCCGCGCGGACTTCGCCGAGATCGCCACGGCCAACGTCGAGCGCTACTTCGGCGGCCCCCACCCCGCGTGGCAGCTGACCGTCGGCGACCTCCAGGACAACCTGTCCGACACCGACGTCGACCGCGTCATCCTCGACATGCTCGCCCCCTGGGAGTGCCTGGAGGCCGTCTCCAAGGCCCTGGTCCCCGGCGGCATCCTGTGCTGCTACGTGGCCACCACCACCCAGCTCTCGCGCACCGTCGAGTCCATCCGCGAGTTCGGCTGCTACGCCGAGCCGCAGCCCTGGGAATCGATGATCCGCAACTGGCACGTCGAGGGCCTGGCCGTCCGCCCCGACCACCGCATGATCGGCCACACCGGCTTCCTCGTCACCGCCCGCCGCCTCGCGGACGGCGTCGAGCCCCCCATGCGCCGCCGCCGCCCCTCCAAGGGCGCCTACGGCGAGGACTACGACGGCCCCGGCAGCGACCGCTCCGCGTAGCATGCAGATCGCCGCGGTCCTCTTCACCACGAGCGCCGTCGGTTCCGCGCTGGC
>NZ_JBHWBP010000335.1:0-8465 GCF_042735575.1 Streptomyces sp. NPDC059564
GGGGGGGGGGTGGGCGGGGGGGGGGGGGGGGGGGGGGGAGTGCTGCGTGGCCGGGGCGTGGGGCAGGGTCGGGGTGTGGGCGTGCCCTGAGCCTGGGGCGGCCGGGGCGTGGGCGTGGGGCAGGGTCGGGGTGTGGGCGTGCCCTGAGCCTGGGACGGCCGGAGCGTGTGCGTGCGGCAGGGTGTTCGGGGTGTGGGCGTGCCCTGGGGCCGGGGCGGCCGGGGTCTGGGGGTGGGCCTGCTGGGATGGCAGGGCCTGGGGGTGGGCCTGTTGGGGTGTCGGGGCCTGGGGGGCGGGTGGTTGCTGGGTTGCCTGGGTGGGGGGCTCTGGGTGGGGCTTGGTGTGGCGGGCTTTGGTGCGGGCGATGACGCCCATCGTGAAGATCGTGACGACCAGCAGGACCAGGAGCTGGCTGATGAACAGGCCCCAGAACAGGCCCCAGCCGGAGAGGGCCGCCGGGTCGGTGTCGGGCCAGGCCGCCGGGATGTCGTGCGGTTGCGCTATCAGGGCGCGGACCGCCCCCGGGGTGCGGGTGAAGGTGACCGTGGACGGCCAGGCGCCCTTGGTGAAGAGCGCGGCGAGGCCGGTGGCCGACCAGACCAGGACGGCGAGGCCGAGGAGGAAGGCCAGGAGGCCGACCAGGACTCCGTCGGGGATGCCGCCGGCTCGCGCCGGGGGCTCCGTACGTCTGGCGTGGGGCATGGTCAGGCCACCGTGGTGGCCGAGCCGGGGCCGCCGCCCCGCTGGCGCTCGATGTACAGGGCGCGTTCCTCCGCTTCGAGTTCGGCGGCCAGCAGGTCGTCGGGGAGCTGCTGGGGGGTGGAGGACTCCGTCATCGCGCGGTCGGTGTAGACGAGGGGGCGTTCGGTTTCGGTGATCAGGTGTTTGACGACCTGGACGTTGCCGTTGACGTCCCAGACGGCGATGCCGGGGGTGAGGGTCGGGATGATTTCGACGGCCCAGCGCGGGAGGCCGAGTACGAGGCCCGTGGCGCGGGCTTCGTCGGCCTTCTGGGCGTAGATCGTGCGGGTGGAGGCCATTTTGAGGATCGCCGCCGCTTCGCGGGCCGCCGCGCCGTCGACCACGTCCGAGAGGTGGTGGACGACGGCGACGAAGGACAGGCCCAGGCGGCGGCCGAACTTGAGGAGGCGCTGGAACAGCTGGGCCACGAAGGGGCTGTTGATGATGTGCCAGGCCTCTTCGACCAGGAAGATCCGCTTCTTCCGGTCCGGGCGGATCCAGGTGTGTTCCAGCCACACGCCGACGATCGCCATGAGGATGGGCATGGCGATGGAGTTGCGGTCGATGTGGGAGAGGTCGAAGACGATGAGGGGGGCGTCCAGGTCGATGCCCACCGTGGTGGGGCCGTCGAACATGCCGCGGAGGTCGCCGTCGACCAGGCGGTCCAGGACGAGCGCGACGTCGAGGCCCCAGGCCCGGACGTCGTCTATGTCGACGTTCATGGCGAGTGCCGATTCGGCTTCGGGGTGGCGCAGTTGGTCCACGATGTCGGTCAGGACGGGCTGACGGTCCCGGATGGCGTCGACGACGTAGGCGTGCGCGACCTTGAGGGCGAAGCCGGCGCGCTCGTCGAGGCCGTGGCCCATGGCGACTTCGATGATGGTCCGGAGCAGGGCGAGCTGTCCGGTCGCGGTGATCGCCGGGTCGAGGGGGTTGAGGCGGATCCCGTCGTCGTTGGCGGCGATGGGGTCCAGGCGGATGGGGGTTATCCCCAGCTGCTGGGCGATGAGGTTCCACTCGCCGACGCCGTCCTCGCCCTGGGCGTCGAGGACGACGACCTGGCGGTCGCGGAAGCGGAGCTGGCGTAGGACGTAGGTCTTTTCGAGCGCTGACTTTCCGTTGCCGGATTCGCCGAGGACCAGCCAGTGGGGGGCCGGGAGTTGCTGGCCGTAGAGCTGGAAGGGGTCGTAGATGTAGCCCTTGCCGCTGTAGACCTCGCGGCCGATGATGACGCCGGAGTCGCCGAGGCCGGGGGCGGCGGTGGGCAGGTAGACGGCCTGCGCCTGGCCGGTGGAGGTGCGTACGGGCAGGCGGGTGGTTTCGACCTTGCCGAAGAGGAAGCTGGTGAAGGCGTCCGTCAGAGCGGACATGGGATCTCGCATGGGCGGCACTTCCCTCCAGCTAGCGTCGGATGCCGGTGGCGAACGGCAAGGTGTTGACGAAGGCGCGGTGGTGCTCGCGGTCGCACCATTCGAGCTTCAGGTAGGACTTGCCGGCGGAGGCGCGGATGGTGCGCTTGTCGCGGGCGAGGGCTTCCGGTGAACGCGAGGACACCGTGATGTACCCGACGAGGTTGACTCCGGCAGCGCCGCTGGCCAGATCTTCACCCCTCTGGTCGAGCCGGCCGTGGGCGGCGATGTCGCGCGGGTCGACGGTGCGGTTCATTTTGGCTGCGCGGCTCGCGTCGGCCTCGTCGTTCGTCTTTTCCGTGAGCATGCGCTCGATCGCGATCTCGGTGGGTTCCAGGTCCATGGTGACGGCGACCGTGCGGATGACGTCGGGGGTGTGGACGAGGAGGGGGGCGAGGAAGTTGACGCCCACGGGGGTCATCGGCCATTCCTTCACCCAGGCGGTGGCGTGGCACCAGGGGGCGCGGGTCGAGGACTCGCGGGTCTTGGCCTGGAGGTAGGTCGGTTCGACCGCGTCGAGCTCGGCGGGCCAGGCGTTGCGCTTGGTCATGGCCTGGATGTGGTCGATGGGGTGGTCCGGGTCGTACATGGAGTGCACGAGGGAGGAGAGGCGGCCCTGGCCCAGTGGCTGGCGGACGCGGATGTCGGCTTCGGCGAGGCGGGCGCAGATGTCGGTGAGTTCGCGGGCCATGACGATGGCGAGGCCTGCGTCGCGGTCGAGCTTGCGGCCCCTGTGGGGGGTGGCGGCGCGGGCGATGGTGACGGCTTCGGCGGCCAGGTCGCGGGTGAAGTGCATGCAGGCGACGAGGTAGGCGCGGTGCTGCTCGGAGGAGGTGGAGACCATCGACTGGAGCTGGTCGTAGGAGTCGCGCAGCCAGCCGGGGGCGTGGGTGTCTCCGCGCTGGGCGACGTCCTTGGCGTGGGCGTCGGGGTCGGCGGGGAGGGTGCGGGCGAGCATCTGCAGGCGGGTGACGAAGCCGTCGCCGTTGGCCACGTGCTTGAGGAGGGTGCCGAAGCGGTCGACGAGGGCTTCCTGGTCCTCGCTGTCGCGCAGGCCGACGCCGGGGCCCTCGATCTCGATGGCCGCGGTGACGGTGCGGCGGTCGGCGTGCAGGAGTACGGCGATCTCGTCGGGGCCGAAGGGGGCGGCGAGCCAGTTGATGCGGCCGATGCCGGGGGGCGGGCCGACCTCGACCTCGCGGCCGTCGGCGGCGCGGGTGCCGGCCTCGACGGCGGAGGAGCGGTACGTGGTGCCGCGGCGGAGGGTGCGCTTGTAGCTGCGGCTGATCTCGAACCACCGGTAGAAGGTGCGGCCCTTGTAGGGGACGTACACGGCGGCGAGGGCGAGCATGGGGAAGCCGGCGAGGCTCACGATGCGCAGGGTGAGGTCGGGGACGAGCAGTCCGCTCATCATGCCGAAGAACGCGCCGGCGATGATCAGGGCGATCTCGCCGGTCTCGCGGTTCTTGCCGACGATCGCGTTCGGCCGGGCCCGGCCGATGAGATACGTGCGGCGGGGCGCGATCGGGTGGAGCTGGTGGGACTGGGTCGTCAACGCCCGTCACCTCCTGTGTTCCTCGTACTCGAGCCGGTGCGGGGCGGGGGAGCGGCGGAGGGGACAGTTCCGCCGCCGGACCCGCTGCCGGAGCCGCGGCTGCTGTGGGCGGCCATGCCTCCGGAGATCTGGTTGGCGTCGCCGCCGGTGGGGGAGCCGCCGCCGGCGCGGTGGGCGCCGCCGCGGCTGCTGTGGGTCTTGATGCCCTGGGAGACGAGGGAGGCCGGGGAGCTGATGACGGCGGCGGCCTGCGCGCCGTCGGTGGCCTTGGAGCGGTTGCTGCGGGCGGAGGCGATCTCGTCGCCGAAGCCGGGGACGAAGCGGTAGATCATCGCGGAGGCGAAGATCGCCAGGAGGATGATGGCGAGGCCCGAGACGACGGCGGAGAAGGCGTTGGGGCCCTTGTCGCCCGCGAGGGCTCCGGCGAGGCCGAGGACGATGACGATGACCGGCTTCACGAGGATGACGGCGATCATGATGCCGGCCCAGCGGCGGACGTGGCCCCACATGTTGCGGTCGACGAGTCCGGCGTAGACGACGGTGCCGAGGAGGGCGCCGACGTAGAGGAGGGCGGCGCGGATGACGAGCTCCAGCCAGAGCACTCCGGCGGCGAGGACGGTGACGAGGGCGACGACGATCAGCATGATCGGGCCGCCGCCGATGTCCTGGCCCTTCTTGAGGGCTTCGGCGAAGGAGCCGAAGAAGACGTCGGTCTGGCCGCCGGTGGCGGAGGCGATGACCTCGGTGACGCCGTCGGTGGCGGAGACGACGGTGTAGAGGATCAGGGGGGTGAAGGCGGAGGCCAGGACGGTGAGCCAGAGGAAGCCGATGGCTTCGGAGATGGCGGTGGTGAGGGGGACGCCGCGGATGGCGCGCTTGGCTACGGCGAGGAGCCACAGGACGAGGGTGAGGATGGTGGAGGCGGCGAAGACCACGGCGTACTGCTGGAGGAAGGCGGGGTTGGTGAAGTCGACGTTGGCCGTGCCTTTGACGGCTTCGCTGAGTTTGCCGACGATCCAGGCGGCGGCGTCGGCGCAGCCTTTGGCGAGGGAGGCTAGGGGGTTGATGGCGTCGGTGGGGTCGTTGGGCGAGAGGCCCGTACCCGCTCCCGTACCGGGGTTTCCGCCGACGCTGCGCTCGCAGTCCTCCTTGAGCGGGCCGATGACCCCTTCGCAGCGGCCGTCCTTCGAGGGCGATCCGGAGGGGGTGGGGGTCGGGGACGGCGCCGCGAAGGCCCGGGCCGACAGCAGTACCACGGTCGTCTGTACGGCGGCCAGGACTCCGGCGATGCGGAGACGGCGGCGGCTACCGGGCATAGGTGAACCCTCCGAACTCCTGCACGGCCTTGCTGATGTCGTCGGACGAGGAGGCGGCCACGTCGCCGGGGACCGGGGCGGGGCCGTCCTGCTGGGTGTCGGAGGCGACCTTCCAGTCCTCTCCGGCCCAGGTCAATTCGAAGGTCCAGGTCTTCCAGGTGGTACGGACAGGGGTGTTGGACTTGGCTCCCGACATGCCGACCAGGCCCGTGTACCAGACCGCGACCTTCGCCGTGGTGGGGCTGTAGCTCTCGACGCGGGTGCCGACTGGGACGGCGCGGGTGACGAAGACGCTGCCCTGCGGGGGGTTGCCGGTCGCGTCGAGCCCGAGGGTGGCGAGGAAGGCCGGTGAATACGCCGCGTCCTGGGGGCCCTTGCGCTGGGCCGCCGCCTCCGCTGTGTAGATGCCGTCCACGAGGGCGTGCCGGGCGTCCTTCTTGAGCATGGCGTCCGAGCCCAGGGCCACCGCGTAGTTCGCCGCTGCCGATTGGGCGCCCTGGTCGTCGTGGGCGAAGCCCTTTGGGATGCCGGCGGATTTGGTGGTGACCGGGGCGGTGCCGGTGGGGGACGTGGCGGTGGTGGTCGGGGGTTTGTCGGATGCCTTGTCCTGGGTGGATTCCGAGGACTGGTTCGCGAATGCGATGGCGGCGACCAGTAGCACCACGACGCCGACCACGGTGATCAGACCCCGGGAGGCGCGCGGGGTGCGGCGGGGGGTGCCGTAGGGGTCGGAGGGGGAGTCCGGGAGGCGGGTGCGGGTCTGGCCCGTGCCGCCGACCTCGCCGCCGCCGTAGTGGTCGTCGTTGCTCATTGCGTGTCCGCCCCCTCCGCGTCGTACGACGGTAGCGCTCGTTTCCGCTCAGGCGCGGTGTGGTGATTCGTCATCAGGGTCGGGCCGGCAGCGCTGGTTCGGCTAGACGGCCATTCCGTAGACGATCGTGAAGAGGGTGCCGAGGGAGCCGATGATGAAGACTCCCGTGAGGCCGGCCACGATCAGGCCCTTGCCCTGTTCCGCGCTGAAGGTGTCGCGCAGTGCGGTGGCGCCGATGCGCTGCTTGGCCGCGCCCCAGATGGCGATGCCGAGGCAGAGGAGGATCGCTACGGCCATGACCACCTCGATCATGACCTTCGCTTCGTTGCCGAGACTGCCGAACGGCCCCCAGTTCGGGGCGATTCCGCCGATGATGGTGGTGATGTCGCCCTTTTCGGCTGCCAGGATCATGTAACTCACCGCCCCTGTATGGGTAGTTCCGGTAGCCCGTGCCCGACGGCAGGGGTCACGCACTATCTTCGCTGATGAAACTGCCGCCGTCGTCGACTTGGCGGCTCTCTTTACCCGATCTCCCGGCGTGCGCCCCTCCCGCGCGCCCTGACCTGGTCACTCTGTGTATCACGGTGGGTGACCCCGGGCAATGATTGTCGGCCCGGCGTGCGCGGGGCCGGGTGAGGGGCGGCCGTTCGGCGCAGTGGAGGGCGTGACGTTGGGCCGTCCCGCTGATATTTGTGCGACATTCCGTCAGTCTTTCCATCATTGTGCCGTGTTGGGAGGGAGGCTCGCCGTCGTTCGCTGTGACGACGTGTGAGGAGGAGCCGGATGGGTTCCGTGACGAGGGCGGGTCGGCGTGCCCGGCTGGCGGTGGGGCTGGTCGTGCCGTTGGTGCTGGGGGGCTTGGCCCTTCCGGTTCCGGCGGTGGCCGTGGCCGCCGAGCCCGGTTCGGGGTACGCGTACGGGTGCGGGGCGGGTGGGGACCGGGTCGCCGGTGGTTGTACGGGGGCTCGCGGGCCGAAGGGGCCCAAGGGGGATCGCGGTCCGGCGGGGCCGCCCGGGCCGTGCTTGGACATCGACACCGTTTCCGGGCCGGGGGCTTCGGAGTTCAGTGCCGCGCTGACCCGGGGGAAGGCGTACGTCGGGGCGCGGGCCACGCCGACGAGCGCCTACTCCTGGCGGGACCTGACGAAGGCCGGGACGCCGGGCTTTCCGCGGAACGCGTGCGGGGTGTCCGTCCGGGTGGGCGGCGGGCGCGTCTACGTGAAGGTGCTCACCACGGCGGGGGACGTCTACGAGAACTCGTGCACGACCGCGCTGGTGTGCACCTTGGGGTGGACCGCTGTGGTCAAGCCCTACTGAAGGGTTGCGGGGCGTGGATGCCCGGGGTGGTGACGATCAGCTTCCGGTTGTGTCGCTCACCGTATGGGTGAGTTGCCCGAGGTCGCGACGGCTGTGGGGCGTGTGGATGCGTGAGGGGCGCACACGCGCACGGTGAGCGCCGGATCGGGGCGTCGCTCTCTCTGGCGAGCGCCGTGGCGGGGCGCCCACACTGGCGCGCATGAATGAGCGGAGCCTCGCGTACGAGGAAGAGTTCGTCGGCGGAGTGCGGCACTGCCGGATGCGGCGGGAGGGCGATCCCGAGCCGGTGTGCTCGCTGGAAGTGGTGTCCTTCCGCCAGCGGTTCGGGGCCGTGGCCGTCGCCGCGGAGGGGATCGGCGGCGTGGAGACGCGGCCCGACTGCCGGCGGGAGGGGTACATGCGGCGGCTGCTGGGGGCTGCCGTGGAGGGGATGCGGGGGCGGGTGGCGGTCGGGTTCGTCTCGGAGGCCATCGAGGGGGCGTACGAGCAGCGGGGGTTCGTGACCGCGCTGGGGGAGGGGGAGCTGGTGGTGCCGGTACGGGCGGTCGAGCGGGCCGGGGTGGTGGGCGGCGGGGTGGTGCGGGCCGGGACGGACGCCGATATGGCGGAGGTGGTGCGCATCTTCAACTCCGCGCACGCCGAGCGTCCCTGGAGCCGGGTGCGGGAGGCGGACTGGGACCGGCGGGTGCCGCAGGGGATGTGGAAGCCGGGGTCGGAGCTGCTGGTGCTGGAGGACGGGGCCGGTTCCGGTTCCGGTTCCGGTGTCACCGGGTACGCGCTGCTGCGCGGGCGGGCCTTCGGCGACAGCGTACGGACGCTGGTGGTACACGAGATGGGGGCCCGGGACGCGGCGGGCGCGCGGAGGCTCCTGGCGGAGCTGGCGGCGCGGTGCTGGGAGCTGCGGGTCGCCTCGTTCACGGTACGGGAGCCTGCGGACAGCCTGGTCGGGCGGATCGTGCGGGGGTGGGGGTGCGTGTACCGGCAGCGGTATCCGGTGGGCGGGGGGATGATGGCGCGGATCCTGCGGCGCGAGGTGCTGGTGGGGGAGCTGGAGCCGGAGTTGCGGCGGCGGGCGGAGGGGCGGCCGTATCCGGAGGGGGTGGTCGGGGAGCTCGCCCGGGGGGCGTTGGTACCGGATGACGGGGTGCTCGTGCGGTTGCTGTTGGGGTACTGGTCGGTGGCGGATGCGGTGGTGGAGGGGTTGGTGGTGCCGGAGGGGTATGGGGGGTTGTTCCGGGGGTGGTTTCCGGGGGGTGGGGGGTTGGGGTTGGCGATGCCGCATGCGCATGTTTTGGATCGGTATTAGGGGGCCCTGT
>NZ_JBHWBP010000336.1:0-8457 GCF_042735575.1 Streptomyces sp. NPDC059564
GCACACTCGTCCCGCCCGGCATGGACCTGCTGAAGGAACCCGACCTGCTCAAGGAGCTGGGCCCGCTGCTCTCCGCCGAGGCGGCCGCCGAAGCCCCCGCCGCCGGGGTGGACGCCGCCGACCTGGAACAAGCCGTCTGGGTCAGGCTGCTGGAGCGCGGCCCCCGCTCCCCCGACCCGACCGGCCGCGCCCGCTGGCTGCGGCGGGCGGTGCGCGCCGAGGCCCGGCTCGCCCGCAGGAGGACCCGCCGCGAGATCCCGTACGCGGCCACGCCCACGCCCGCCGCCCCGGCCGGCGAGCCGGAGGACGCCCTGCTGCACGGGGAGGAGAACCGGGCCCTCCGATCGGCGGTCGCCCGATTGCCGGGACGCTGCCCTCAGCTGATAGGCGCACTTTTGTCGCCGAGGGACCTCACCTACCGTGAAATCGCAGGAGAGTTGGGTATCTCACAAGGAAGTTTGGGACCGGTCCGTTCCCGTTGCCTGGGATGTCTGCGCAGAATGCTGGCTGCAGAGGTTGAGGCTCCTGGCCTTCGGGGAAGGGAGCGTTAGACCGGAGAGCCACCAGGTGAGCGGGAGGCATGCGCACATGGGCATGAGCGTGACCATTTCGGCGGCGGCCGCCGAAGACGCCGAGCAGATTTTCAAGCTGCAGTACCTGGCGTTCCAGCGGGAGGCCGAGCTGTACGGCAACTACCTCATCCAGCCCCTCACCCAGTCCCTGGACTCCCTCAAGGCGGAACTGGCGTCGGACACCGTTCTCGTGGCCCGGCTGGGCGACGAGGTCGTGGGCACGGTGCGGGGCAGCGTCGGCGAGGACGGCACCGCGAGCATCGCCAAGCTGTGCGTGCATCCGCGCCTGCAGGGCCACGGGCTCGGCGCCCGGCTGCTGCGCGGGGTCGAGGAAGCCCTCGCGGGCCACGGCGGCACGACCCGCTTCCGCCTGCACACCGGCGTCAAGAGCGAGTCGAACCTGCGCCTCTACCGCAAGGCGGGCTACGCGCAGGTCGGCAACCGCACCGCCTCCGACGGCGTGCACCTGGTGATCCTGGAGAAGGAAGCCGCCCAGGCCTCCGACTTCGCGGTCAGCGCCTGAGCCCCACGGGCTCGCGGGCCGTCCCCGGACCGGGGACGGCCCGACCAGAACGACGGGCCCCGGCCGGCACGGCGAGCAGCCGGCGCTACCGCTTCGCGCGGAGCCAGAGCATGCCGGTCACCGGCAGGATCACCGGGATGAACAGGTAGCCCATCCCGAAGTCCGACCACACGGTCGCGTCGGGGAAGGCCTCGGGCCGCACCAGGGTCCAGGTGCCGACGGCCAGCACCCCCGCCAGCTCCGCCACGCAGCACACCAGCGCCGCCTTGCGGGCCGTCTCCCCGCCGCGCACGAGCGAGTACGTGATGAAGGCATAGACCAGGGCCGCCGCGCCGGACAGCGCGTACGCGAGCGGCGCCCGGTCGAACTCGGTGGACATCTGGTAGGCGGAGCGCGACACGGCGCCGACCACCATCACCCCGTAGAGCCAGACCAGCAGCAGCCCCGGCCCGGAGACCAGCCGCTTGCGCGCGGCGGGCGCGGAGCCGGTCCCCGTGGCGGTCGTCGTGTCGTCAGGCACCGGCGGTTCCCCAGATGTCGTAGAGCCGTACTTCGAGGACGGCGAGGACGACCGCGCCCGCGGCCACCGTCACCGAACCCCACTTGGTCCGCTCGCTGAGCGAGAGCATCCCGGCGGCAGGGACCGCCGCGAAGGCGCCCAGCAGATAGGACACGAACAGCACCGTGCCCTGTTCCGGCTCCTCGCCCCGGGCCAGCTGGACCAGGCCGACCGCCAGCTGGGCCAGGACCAGTACGGTCACCACGGCCATGCCGATGAAGTGCCAGTCCTTGGTCGGCTGGTCCCGCCATACGGCGTGGCCGCACCAGGCGGCGAGGGCGAGGGCGGCCGCGGCGATGGCGGCCGTCAGGGCGTCGAGCATGCAGCGAGGGTATTACGGGCCGAAAGACCCGATGCGCCCACCCCTCGCCCCGGGCTCCCCCGGAAGGCGTGCGGGCCGCGCCGCCGTGATGGCGACCGTGGCCTTGACCACAACCCACCGGGCCGCGGAGCTCGACGCGGAGGTGTTCGTCAAGGACCTCCCGGCCGTGTCGGCGCTGGTCGGGGGCGCCGCGGCGACGCTTGAGACGCACGGCCGGCGGTGACCGATGTTGTCCGTAATGCGGCCGGAATCCGTCCGCTATACGGACAACATTGATCGGTGAGTCACTACGTCTGCTTTACTTGGGCCCATGACCACGACGAGCAGCCGCACCCTTGCGACCGAGGCGACGATGACGCCCGGTGCTCGTTGTATGTGTCGAATGCGCGCCTTCTGAGGGCCCCCACCTGCAGTCTCGCGCCCCGAAGCGAGACCGGCCGAGCCGCTCCGCCGCAGCCGTCACCTCCCTGACCGCCGTACGGACCGCTCCTGCCCCGCGCACGTGTCGACACGATCCTTTTCCACCGGTTCGACCCGTATCGCGTCCCCAGATGTTTGCCCCGTGCACGGCACCCGCACGCCGTGCACTCGACAGCGACGGAATTCCTGTGATCACCACATCGGGCCTCACGAAGGTCTACCAGTCCCGTGGCCGTGAGGTCACCGCCCTGGACGGCGTCGACCTGCACGTCCGCGAGGGCGAGGTCTACGGAGTCATCGGCCAGAGCGGCGCCGGCAAGTCCTCCCTCATCCGCTGCGTGAACCTGCTGGAGCGCCCCACCACCGGCACGGTCACCGTCGACGGCGTCGACCTCACCGCCCTGGCCGGCCGCGGCCGCCGCGCCGGCAAGGAGCTCCGCGAGGCCCGCAGCCGCATCGGCATGGTGTTCCAGCACTTCAACCTGCTGTCCTCGCGCACCGTCCAGGCCAACATCGAGCTGCCCCTGGAGATCCTCGGCGTCTCCGGCCGCGAGCGCTCCCGCAAGGCCCTGGAACTCCTCGACCTCGTCGGCCTCGCCGACAAGGCCAAGGCCTACCCCACCCAGCTCTCCGGCGGCCAGAAGCAGCGCGTCGGCATCGCCCGCGCCCTGGCCGGCGACCCCAAGGTGCTGCTCTCCGACGAGGCCACCAGCGCCCTGGACCCCGAGACCACCCGCTCGATCCTCCAGCTGCTGCGCGACCTCAACCGCCAGCTCGGCCTGACCGTCCTGCTCATCACGCACGAGATGGACGTGGTCAAGGCCGTCTGCGACTCCGCCGCCCTGATGAAGCGGGGCCGGATCATCGAGTCCGGCACCGTCGCCGAGCTGCTCGCCACCCCCGGCTCCGAGCTCGCCGCCGAACTCTTCCCGGTCAGCGGCGCCGCCACCGGCCCCGACCACACGGTCGTCGACGTCACCTTCCACGGCGAGGCCGCCACCCAGCCGGTCATCTCCCAGCTGTCGCGGACGTACAACATCGACATCTCGATCCTGGGCGCCGCGATGGACACCGTCGCCGGCCGCCAGATCGGCCGCATGCGCATCGAGCTGCCCGGCCGCTACGAGGACAACGTCATGCCCGTCGGCTTCCTGCGCGAGCAGGGCCTCCAGGTGGACGTCGTCGACGACGCCGACGCGATCGAGAACGAACTGGCCGCACTGGTCAAGGATGGTGCCAAGTGACCTGGTCCGAGATGCAGCCCCTGCTCAGCCAGGGCACCTACGACACCCTCTACATGGTGCTGTGGTCCACGCTGGTCACCGTCCTCGGCGGACTGCCCATCGGCATCCTCCTCGTCCTCACCGACAAGGGCGGCCTGCTGCGGAACCAGCCGGTCAACAAGGTCCTCGGCGTGATCGTGAACATCGGCCGCTCGCTGCCGTTCATCATCCTGCTGATCTTCCTGATCCCGGTCACCACGGCCGTCGTCGGCACCTTCATCGGCCCCACCGCCATGATCGTCCCGCTCGCGATCGGCGCCATCCCCTTCTTCGCCCGGCTCGTCGAGACGGCCGTGCGCGAGGTCGACCACGGCCTGATCGAGGCCGTCGAGTCCATGGGCGGCGGCATCCCGACCCTCGTCGGCAAGGTCCTGCTCCCGCAGGCCCTGCCCTCGCTGGTCGCCGCCGTCACCACCACCGTCATCACCCTGGTCGGCTACTCCGCCATGGCCGGCGCGGTCGGCGGCGAAGGACTCGGCTCCAAGGCCATCACGTACGGCTTCCAGCGCTTCGAGACCGGCTTCATGGTCGCCACCGTCGTGGTGCTGATCGCCCTCGTCACCGTGATCCAGCTCATCGGCGACGGCGTGGTACGCGTCCTCGCCCGCCGCGGCCGGACCGCCTGAACCTCCCCCACAGAAGAGCCCGCACTTGTCGTGCTTGGGCCACCACCAGCGGGTCCCCACCGGACCCGTACCGCCAGAAAGGCACTCTTCGTGCGTAAGAACATCAAGCTCACCGCTTTCGCCGCCGCCTCCGCCGCGCTCGCCCTCGGCCTCACCGCCTGCGGCAGCTCCTCGGACCCGTCCACGGCCAAGGCGGACGGCGGCAAGGTCGACGAGAGCAAGCCGCTGGTCATCGCGGCCTCCCCGACCCCGCACGCCGACATCCTGAAGTTCGTCAAGGACAACCTCGCCGCCAAGGCCGGCCTCAAGCTGGAGGTGAAGGAGTTCACGGACTACGTCCTGCCCAACACCGCCACCGAGCAGGGCCAGGTCGACGGCAACTACTTCCAGCACAAGCCGTACCTCGACGACTTCAACAAGAAGAACGGCACGCACATCGTGCCCGTCGTGAACGTGCACCTGGAGCCCCTCGGCCTCTACTCCAAGAAGGTCAAGGCCCTCACCGACCTCAAGGCCGGCCAGACCATCGCCGTCCCCAACGACACCACCAACGAGGGCCGCGCGCTCCAGCTGCTGGCCGCGAACAAGCTGATCACCCTCAAGGACGGCGTCGGCACCAGCGCCAAGCTCTCCGACATCACCGACAAGAAGGGCCTGGAGTTCAAGGAGCTGGAGGCCGCCACGGTCCCGCGCGCCCTGAACGACGTGGACGCCGCCGTCATCAACGGCAACTACGCCATCGAGGCCGACCTCTCGCCGGCCAAGGACTCCCTGATCCTGGAGAAGTCCGAGGGCAACCCCTACGCCAACTTCCTCGCGGTCAAGGACGGCAACCAGAACGACCCGCGCGTCCAGAAGCTCGCCAAGCTCCTGAACTCCGACGAGGTCAAGAAGTTCATCGAGGACAAGTACCAGGGCTCGGTCACCCCGGCCTTCGGCGCCCCGGCGGCCTGATCCCGAACCGCTGATCGGCCCCGTACGCCAGGTGTGCGTACGGGGCCGAGCGCTGCCCGCTTCCGGGCAACCCGGCCGCCACCCCCCACCGCCGATGCTGCATGCTGTGCCTACGGCCCGCACAAAGGTCCAGCAACGGCATGGAGCTGCGCATGACTACCACCTTCCCGGACGTCACCATCAGCACGGACCGGCTGGTGCTGCGCGCCTTCGAGGAGGAGGACGTCACGGCGCTCGCCGAGATGATGAACGACGAGCACGTCACCGCCTGGACCTCCGTACCGCACCCCTACACCCACGCCGACGCCCACGACTGGGCCCTGCGCCAGTCCCACGCCGAACGCACCGAGGGCCGCGGCATCGTCTTCGCCGTCACCGAGTTCCTCACCCAGCGCCTCGTCGGCATCGTCCACCTCCAGAACACCGACTGGCGCACCCGCACCACCGAGGTCGGCTACGTCACCGCCCCCTGGGCCCGCGGCGAGGGCTACGCCAGCGAGTCCGTGCTCGCCATCGCCCAGTGGCTCTTCCGCGACCAGGGCTTCGAACGCCTCGAACTGCGCACCGCCGCCGACAACACCGCCTCCCAGCAGGTCGCGCAGAAGATCGGCTGCATCAGCGAAGGCGTCCTGCGCAACGCGTGGATAGTGCGCACCCAAGCGGCAGACGGCAGCTGGACCGACACCCGCACCGACCTCATCGTCTGGAGCCTGGTCCCCGAGGACCTCGACGACGCCGACGACTACGAGGGCTACGACGGATACGACGGCTACACCGGCTACGAGGGCGGCGGCGGATACCCGCGCCACGACGCCGGATTCGCCTCGGCGCAGCGCGGCGACGCGCCCGGCCGCGCCGTCGGCGCCGACTGGAACTGACCCGATGGCCAGGTAGTCTCACCGTGCCCGACCCCGACGAAGCTCCCCCCGCCCCCACCTCAGGAGACTGACGACGATGGCCGACCGGGTCACGGTGATCGGCTGGGACGGCTCACCCCTGACCGCGGCCGCCCGGTCCGCGCTCTCCGCCGCCACCCTCGTGGCGGGCGCCGCACACCACCTCGCCCTCCCCGAGGTCCCGCCCGGCGCCGAACGCATCCGCCTCGGCAGCCTCGGCCTCGCCGCCCGCCGCATCGCCGGCCACCGCGGCACCGCCGTCGTCCTCGCCGACGGGGACCCCGGCTTCTTCGGCGTCGTACGCACCCTGCGCGCTCCGGAGCACGGCCTGGAAGTCGAGGTCGTCCCCGCCGTCTCCGCGGTCGCCGCCGCCTTCGCCCGCGCCGGGATGCCCTGGGACGACGCCCAGGTCGTCGTCGCCCACCCGCGCACCCTGCGCCGCGCCGTCAACGTCTGCCGCGCCCACAGCAAGGTCGCCGTCCTCACCTCGCCCGGCGCCGGACCCGCCGAACTCGCCCTGCTGCTCGAAGGAGTGCACCGCACCTTCGTCATCTGCGAGGAACTGGGCACCGACCGCGAACGCGTCACCGTCCTCACCTCCGACAAGGCCGCCGACCACAGCTGGCGCGACCCCAACGTCGTCATCGTCATCGGCGGCGCCGGCCAGGTCTCCGCCACCGCCGAACCCGGCTGGCTGCTCGGCCAGGCCCCGCACACCCACGCCGCCCGCGGCTGGGCCCGGCCGGACCCCGACGCCGGGGAGCCCGTGGGGGAGGGGGAGTCCGTACACCTGCGCGCCGCCCAGCTCGCCCGCCTCGGCCCCCGCACCGGCGACCTCGTCTGGGACATCGGATCCGGCTCCGGAGCCCTCGCCGTGGACGCCGCCGCCCTCGGCGCCGCCGTGATCGCCGTGGACGCCGACCCGAGCGCCTGCGCCCGCACAACGGCCGCCGCCCGGGGGCGCGGTGTGCAGCTCCAGGTGGTTCCCGGCCGCGCCCCGCACGTACTGGAGAACCTGCCCGAGCCCGACGTCGTCCGCGTCGGCGGAGGCGGCGCCGAGGTCGTCGCCGCCGTCGCCGACCGGCGTCCCGAACGGATCGTCAGCCACGCCTCCACGCGCGACGAAGCCGAGGCCATCGGACGCACCCTCACCGAACACGGGTACGCCGTCGAGTGCGCCCTCCTGCAGTCCGTGGGCCTCGACACCCGGACCTGGAGCGAACAGGACCGTTCCGTGGTGTTCCTGCTGGCAGCCGAGCGCCCCCCGAGCCGCTAGCCCGGAGCCCGGGGTAGGCTGGCCGATCGTCGTACCGCCCGGGAGGACGCGCGACGTGGCGCAGTCCACAACGGACCGTGCCGGTTTCTGGCCGACACGGCGGCCGACGAGCGCGACAATGCTCAGGAGTTGTTGTGCAGGCGTGCGTGAGGCGTCGTACCGCACGGCGACCCCGCACGACAGAATCCGCACGGCGGGCCCTGTGGGCGACCGGGCGATCGAAGAGGCAACACCGATGGGCGAGGGGTACGCATGACTGACACCGGCCAGGTCCCGGGCGAGGGTCACCCGGACAACGCGGGCATGGTGGATCAGCAGGGCATCCCCGCTCCGGTTCCGCCGCTGCCCCCGCTGCCGCCCCAGCCCCCGGCGGGCTACGCCTTCCAGGACCTCGTGGACGACCCCGCCGAGGCGGAGGACGAGGAACTGCTGCTGATGCCGAGCGGCCAGGGCTCCTGGAGCGACCCGCAGGTGGTCCCGCCGGTGCCCTCCTTCCCGTCCGAGTTCCCCGCCGAGCCCGTCTACACCGAGTACCCGCAGCCGGCCGCGTACCCCGAGCAGGGGCACCTCGGCTTCCCGCAGCCGGGCTACGCCGAGGGCGGCTACCCCGCGCCCCCGCAGCCCGTCTTCCCGGACCCCTCGTACCCCGGCTACCCCGACGCCTATGCCGAACCCGCCGCGTACAGCGCGGGCGCGCACGAGACCGGCGGCCGGGACAGCGGTGCGCTCGACCTCGGCGGCCTCGTGGTCCCGCCGGCGGCGCCCGCGGCTCCCGTGACCCCGCGCCGTCCGCTGCACATGGGCCCGCCCGTGCCGGAGGCGACCGGAGTCGTACGTTCCCTCGCGGACCGGGGTCCTGCGGCGGCCCCGGCTCCGGCCGTGCCCGTCGTCCCGGTTCCGGCCCCTGACGCCGGTCCGGCCCCCCCCGCCCCCCCCGGGCGCGACCAGGCGCAGCGGGCGGCTCCCAGACTCGTAAACACCACAGACGCTGCCGCCGACAGAGGTCGGGTAGATCACGGAGATCGC
>NZ_JBHWBP010000337.1:0-8414 GCF_042735575.1 Streptomyces sp. NPDC059564
GCGGGCCGGCGGTGTGGCGTCCGGGCGGGCCTACGAGGGCTGGAGCACGGAGAGGATGTTGCCCGCCGGGTCGGTGAACCAGGCGATGAGCGGTCCCTCCTCGCGCACGACGCCCTTCTCGTCCTGGTCGAACCCGGGATACCGCTCCATGCGGATCCCGCGCCGGGTCAGCTCGTCGACCGCCGCGTCGATGTCGGCGACGGGGAAGTTGAGCAGGGTGAACCCGGCCGGGGCGTGGTTCTCCTTCGGGTACAGGAGGACCTCCGTGCCGCCCGCGATGTGCAGGGTCAGCAGGCCGTTCTCCTCGGTGACCCGCAGTCCGAGGGTGTCGCCGTAGAACTCCTTCGCCCGCTGGATGTCGTCCACGGCGAAACCGCTGAACGCCTTGGTGTCGGTGAACACGCGCCCGTCCTCTCGTTGCCCGTCCCGCCGCCCCTGCGGCCTGCCACGAGTGTCGGCCCGGTGGGGTCCCGGTCCCGGCTCCGAACCGGCCCGCCCCCCGGATTCCCCCGATGGGCGCAGCGGGTGCCCCCCTCCCCCCGCGGCGCCGCCCGGGTCAGCGGCTCGTGCGCACGTCGCCGGAGGTGGTGGACGTGATGATGCCGCGGCGGCCCAGGTCGCCCGGGGGGATCCCGGGATGGTGGTCGACGCGCTCCGCTCGGCCGGAACCGCCTTCCAGGACACCGTCCCGAACGGCTGATCCGCCCGGCCCCGGCCGCGGGACGACCGTCACGCGGCCGGGGCCGTACGGCCGTTGTCGCGGGGAGCGCTCTCCCGGCGCGGAGCCACGGGATACCCTGCAGATCCCGACGCAGCCGCTCTGCTGCCGACCGCGACAGACGAGGAGCCCGCCCGTGCCTGAGCGTTCCACCGGACACCGCCCCACACTGGAAGCCGTCGCGGCGCGCGCCGGGGTCTCCCGGGCGACGGTCTCGCGTGTGGTCAACGGCGGGGCGGGGGTCCGCCAGCCCGTCGCCGACAAGGTGCGCGAAGCCGTGGCCGAACTGGGCTACGTACCCAACCCCGCGGCCCGCACCCTCGTCACCCGGCGCACCGGAGCCGTGGCGGTCATCATCGCCGAGCCGGAGATCCGCATCTTCACCGACCCGTTCTTCTCCCAGCAGATCCGGGGCATAAGCAAGGAACTGACCGCCCACGACACCCAGTTGGTCCTCCTGCTGGTGGAGGGGCCGGACGACTACGACCGGATCGCCCGCTACCTGGCCGGCGGCCACGTCGACGGTGCGCTCGCCTTCTCCCTCCACACCGACGACCCGCTGCCCGCCATCGCGGGCCGGATCGGGCTTCCCACGGTGTACGGCGGCCGCCCGGGATGGACCCCCGCCCCGGGCGGACCGGCCGGGGTGACGTACGTGGACGCCGACAACCGCGGCGGCGCGCGCGACGCCGTCCGCCACCTGATAGCCGAGGGCCGCACCCGCATCGCGCACATCGCGGGTCCGGACGACCAGACTTCGGCGACCGACCGCCTCGACGGCTACCGCGACGCCCTCCAGGGCGCCCACCCGGCGATGGTGGCCGACGGGGACTTCACGGTGGAGGGCGGGGCGCGGGCCATGGAGGAGCTGCTGGAGCACCACCCGGACCTCGACGCCGTGTTCGCCGCCAACGACCAGATGGCGGTGGGCGCGCTGCGCGTCCTGCGCGAGCGGGGCCGCAAGGTCCCCCAGGACGTGGCGATGGTCGGCTTCGACGACATGCGGTCGGTGGCCGAATGCGCGGACCCGCCGCTGACCACCGTCCACCAGGACATCGAGGGCATGGGCCGGATGATGGCCCGGCTGCTGCTGCGCGCCCTGGACCGGGAACGTACCGAACCCGTCGTCCCGTCCTCGCTGATCACACCGACCCGGCTGGTGCGCCGCGCCTCGGCCTGAGCACCGCGCGCCCGGGTCCCCGCCCTGGTCCGCGCCCCGATCCCGGCCCGGGTCCCCGCCCGCCGTCCGGCCGACAACTCCCGCTCCACACCAAGCCGTTATGCGTTCAGGTCTTGACGTTAAGCTCCGGGCGGGGGCACGCTCCAGGACCAGCACTGAGAGCGCTCTCAAGCGAACCGTTCCACGCCGAAGTCAGGGGAGAACACCCATGCCAAGAGCCCGTGCCGCCACCGCCACGCGCACCGTCCTCCGCCTCGGTGCGGTCGCCCTCGCCGGGACGCTGCTGGCCGCCTGCGGATCCGGCACACCGCAAGGCTCCACGGACGGCGCGGGAGGCAAGGTCACGGTGACCGTCGACCTCTTCGGCTCCTTCGGCTACAAGGAGGCCGGGCTCTACGCGGATTACGAGAAGCTGCACCCGGGCGTCACCGTCAAGCAGACGGACACCGAAGACGAGCAGGACTACTGGAAGTCCCTGCAGACCCGGCTCGCCGGCGGCGGCGGCCTCGCCGACGTCCAGGGCATAGAGGTGGGCCGGATCGCCGCCGTCACCCAGCAGCAGGCGGACAAGTTCGAGGACCTCACGGCCTACGGGGCGGGCGCGCTCAAGAACTCCTTCGCCGAGGCCAAGTGGTCGGCCGCGACCACCAAGGACGGCAAGGTGCTGGGCCTGGGCACCGACGTCGGCCCCGAGGCGATGTGCTACCGCCGCGACCTGTTCGAGAAGGCCGGACTGCCCACCGGGCGCGACGAGCTCGCGGCCAAGTGGTCCACCTGGGACGGCTACCTGGAACTGGGCCGCCAGTACACGAAGAACGCCCCCGAGAAGAGCGCCTGGCTGGACAGCGTCGGCAGCCTCTACACCGTCATGGTCGGCCAGGAGAAGGAGCGTTACTACGACGCCTCCGGCAAGCTGGTGTACGAGTCCAGTCCGGCCGTCAAGAACGCCTGGAGCACCTCCGTGCGCGCGGCTGGGGACGGGCTGAGCGCCAAGCTCGACCAGTGGTCCCCGCCCTGGAACCAGGCCTTCGCCGCCGGCTCCTTCGCCACCCTCCCGTGCCCCGCCTGGATGCTCGGCTACATCAAGGGCCAGGCGGGCGACGCCGGCCAGGGCAAGTGGGACGTCGCCAAGCTGCCCGGCGGCGCCGGGAACTGGGGCGGCTCCTACCTCGCCGTCCCGCGCGCCGCCAAGCACAAGAAGGAGGCTTACGAGCTGATCCAGTGGCTCACCGCCCCCGAACAGCAGGCGCGGCTCTTCGAGAAGCAGGGCTCGTTCCCGTCCTCGACCGGAGCCATCGCCAAGGTCGCCGACGTCAAGGACCCGTACTTCTCGGACGCCCCCATCGGCCGGATCTTCGGCGACGCCGCCAAGGCCGCCCCCGTCCAGGTGCTCGGAGCCGCCGACAAGACCATCGCCGACCAGATCACCAACGCGCTGAGCGAGGTCGAGCGCAAGGGCACCCCCGCGGACACGGCGTGGGAGACGGCCCGGAAGGGCGTCCGCAACGCCACCGGCTGACCGCCGCGCTCCGGCCCCGGGCCCCCACCCCGCGGACCGGCGCGCCCCCGTACCCGCCCGCCAGCCGTCGCCCCCGAAGGGCCCCCGCCCATGACCCTCCTCACCCCAACGACGACCCCCACCACCCCACCGGCGCCCAGGGCCCGCCCGTCCGCGGCCCGCCGGTCCTGGCGGGCCCTGTCCCCGTACGCGTACATCGCCCCCTTCTTCACCCTCTTCGCCGCCTTCGGCCTCTTCCCGCTCCTCTACACGGCCTTCGTCTCCCTCTACCGCGTCGAGCTCCAGACGCCGGGGGAGATGGAATGGAGGGGGCTGGGCAACTACGCCGCGCTCTTCTCCGACACCTACTTCTGGACCTCGCTGCGCAACACCTTCACCATCGGCGTCCTCTCCACCGTCCCGCAGCTCGCCATGGCGCTGGGCCTGGCCCACCTGCTCAACTACCGGCTCCGGGCACGGACGTTCTTCCGTACCGCGATGCTCCTGCCGTACGCCACCTCCGTCGCCGCCGCCACCCTCGTCTTCGCCCAGCTCTTCGGCCGCGACTTCGGCATCGTCAACTACCTCCTCGGCCTCGTCGGCATCGCCCCCGTGGACTGGCAGACCGGCACCGTCGCCTCGCAGATCGCGGTCTCCTCGATCGTCGTCTGGCGCTGGACCGGCTACAACGCCCTCATCTACCTGGCCGGCATGCAGACCATCCCGGCCGAGCTATACGAGGCCGCGGAGATGGACGGGGCCTCCAGGTGGCGGCAGTTCCTCCACGTCACACTGCCGGGGCTGCGCCCCACCATCGTCTTCACCACCGTCGTCTCGACCATCGGCGCCACCCAGCTTTTCGGCGAACCCCTGCTCTTCGAGGGCTCCGTCTCCGGCGGCATCTCGCACCAGTACCAGACGCTCGGCCTCTACATGTACGAACAGGGCTGGGGCTTCTTCCACCTGGGCCGGGCCGCCGCCATCGCCTGGGTGATGTTCCTGCTGATCCTCACGCTGGTCGGGGCCAACGCCCTGATCGCGCGCCGCCGTTCCCGCAAGGAGTCCGCCCGATGACCGCCCTCGCCGCCCCGCCGCAGGAGCCGGTGAGCGGCCCGCACGCCGCTTCCGCACGCAAGGCGGGGCGCCGGCGCGGCCGGGCCGCCGGCACCCGGCGCGGCGGACGGCTCGTCTACGCGGTCCTCACCGTCGCCTTCCTGATCTCGGCGTTCCCGTTCTACTGGACGATCGTCGCCGCCAGCCGCTCCAACGCCGATCTCGCGAGGACGCCGCCCTCGCTGCTGCCCGGCCCGAACCTGATGCACAACGTCCAGCAGGTCCTGGAAGAGGCCGACATCGGCAAGGCCCTGCTCAACTCCCTGATCGTGTCCGGCTCGATCACCGTCGGCACCGTGCTGTGCTCCACCCTCGCCGGCTTCGCCTTCGCCAAACTGCGCTTCCGCGGCCGCGGACTGCTGCTCGCCGTCACCGTGTCCACCATGATGATCCCGCCGCAGCTCGCCGTGATCCCGCTCTTCATGCTGATAGCCAAGCTCCAGTGGGTCAACCAGCTCCAGGCCGTCGTCCTGCCCGGCCTCGTATCGGCCTTCGGCGTGTTCTTCATGCGGCAGATCCTCATCCAGTCCCTGCCCGACGAACTGATAGAGGCGGCCCGCATCGACGGAGCCTCGACGGCCCGCATCTTCTGGTCCGTCGTCGTGCCGATCGCGCGGCCCGGCATGGCCGTCCTCGGCCTGCTCACCTTCATGACGGCCTGGAACGACTTCTTCTGGCCCGTCATCGCGCTCACCTCGCAGGAGCCGACCGTCCAGGTCGCGCTGCGCCAGCTCGGCGGCGGCTACGTCCACGACCAGTCCGTGATCATGGCGGGCACCCTGCTCGGCACCCTGCCCGTGCTGCTCGTCTTCGGCTTCCTCGGCCGGCAGATCGTCGGCGGCATCATGCAGGGCGCCGTCAAGGGCTGAACGACCGCCCGACCGCCCCGCCGCGTCCCCACATGCCCCTCACCTCCCAGGAGTTACCCACTGATGACCGCCGTCGACGCACGCCCCGAGACGCCGACACAGCTGCGCTTCCCCGCCGGATTCCGCTGGGGCACGGCCACCGCCGCCTACCAGATCGAGGGCGCGGCCGCCGAGGACGGCCGTACGCCGTCCATCTGGGACACCTTCAGCCACACCCCCGGCAAGGTCCGCAACGGCGACACCGGAGACGTCGCCGCCGACCACTACCACCGCATGCGCGAGGACGTCGCCGTCATGAGACGCCTCGGCGTGAGCGACTACCGCTTCTCCGTGTCCTGGTCCCGGGTCCAGCCCACCGGGCGCGGACCCGCCCTGCAGAAGGGCCTGGACTTCTACCGGCGGCTCGCCGACGAGCTGCTCGACGCCGGGATCCGGCCGGTCGCCACCCTCTACCACTGGGACCTGCCCCAGGAGCTGGAGGACGCGGGCGGCTGGCCCCGGCGCGAGACCGCCGAGCACTTCGCCCGGTACGCGGAGATCACGGCGGAGGCCCTCGGCGACCGCGTGGCGACCTGGACCACCCTCAACGAACCCTGGTGCGCGGCCTTCCTGGGCTATGCCTCCGGGGAACACGCCCCGGGGCACACGGATCCGGCCGCCGCCCTGCGCGCGGCGCACCACCTCAACCTCGCGCACGGCCGCGCCGTCGGGGCGCTGCGCGCCGCCCTGCCCCCGTCGGCCGAGATCTCCCTGACCCTCAACCTGCACGCGGTACGCCCCCTGACCGCGTCCGCCGCCGACCGGGACGCCGCCCGCAGGATCGACGCGCTCGGCAACCGGATCTTCCTCGATCCGGTGTTCCACGGCCGCCTCCCGGAAGACCTGGTCCGCGACACCGCATCGCTCACCGACTGGTCCTTCGTCCGGGACGGCGACCTGCGGACGGCCTCCGCGCCGATCGACTCCCTGGGCGTCAACTACTACGCCCCGAGCGTCGTCGCGTCGGGCAGCTGCCCGACGCCCTCGCCGTGGCCCGGGGCCGAGGGGCACGTACGCTTCCCGCACCTGCCCGGCCCCCGGACCGCCATGGACTGGCCGGTCGACGCCGAAGGGCTGTACGGGCTGCTGACCGGCCTGCACGAGGAACTCCCCGGCGTCCCGCTGATGGTCACCGAGAACGGGGCAGCGTACGACGACTACGCGGACCCGGAGGGCCGCGTCCGCGACCCCGAGCGGATCGCGTACCTGCGGGCCCATCTGACCGCCGTGCACCGGGCGATCGAGCAGGGGGCCGACGTCCGCGGGTACTTCCTCTGGTCGCTGCTGGACAACTTCGAGTGGGCGCACGGCTACGGCAAGAGGTTCGGCGTCGTCCACGTCGACTTCGCGACCCAGCGGCGGACGCCGAAGGACAGTGCCCGCTGGTACGCGGACGTCATCGCGCGCGGCGGCCTGGCCGCCTCTGACGTTCAGTAGGTGAACGCCTGATCCCGCTGCGTGGTTTTCTGTGTCCACCTCTTGCCCACTGCCGGGACGGGGGAGCACAGTAGCGGCGCACTCGATTTCTGAGAGCGCTCTCAATCCCCGTACGACCAGCTCCCCGAGAGAGGGTTTCCATGAGAGTTGCGAGAGTTGCCCCCTTACCGCGAGGCCTCCTGAGGCGCGCGGCCCTCGCCGTGGCCGCACTGCTCGTGCCCGCGGCCGCCGTCCTCGTCTCCGTACCGGCCAACGCCTCCATCCCCGCGGACCCGCCGGGCTGGACCTCCGTCTTCCGTGACGACTTCAACGGTCCGGCGGGATCGGGCGTCAACGGCGCCGACTGGCAGTACACGACCGGCACGAGCTACCCGGGCGGCCCGGCCGGCTTCGGCACGGGCGAGATCGAGACGATGACCGCCGGCACCTCCAACGTCTCCCTCGACGGCGCCGGGAACCTGCGCATCACCCCGCAGCGCGACGGCGCGGGCAACTGGACCTCGGGCCGCGTCGAGACCAAGCGCTCCGACTTCCAGCCCCCCGCCGGCGGCAAGCTGCGCGTGGAGGCCCGCATCCAGATGCCGAACGTCACCGGCGCGGCCGCCAAGGGCTACTGGCCCGCCTTCTGGATGCTCGGCGCCCCCTACCGCGGCAACTGGTGGAACTGGCCCTCCATCGGCGAGATCGACATCATGGAGAACGTCCAGGGCATCAACAACGAGTGGGCCACGATGCACTGTGGCACCAGCCCCGGCGGACCGTGCAACGAGACGACCGGGATCGGCGGCCAGCGGGTCTGCTCCCCGGCGACCTGCCAGGGCGGCTTCCACACGTACGCCGCCGAATGGGACCGCGGCACCAGCCCCCAGCAGGTGCGGTTCTACCTCGACGGCGTCAACTTCCACACCGTGCGCGCGGACCAGATGGACGCGGGCACCTGGAACGCCGCGACGAACCACGGGTTCTTCCTCATCCTGAACGTCGCGATGGGCGGGGCCTTCCCGGCGGCGTTCGGCGGCGGACCCGACGCGGGCACCCAGCCCGGCCACCCCATGACGGTGGACTACGTGGCGGTCTGGCAGACCGGCGGCGGCACCACCACCCCGCCCACGCCGACCCCCACCCCCACACCCGGGAATCGTGACGCCTACGCCGCCATCCAGGCCGAGTCGTACGACGGCCAGGCGGGCCTGATCACCGAGACCACCACCGACACCGGCGGCGGCCGGAACGTCGGCGCCGTCACCGGCGGCGACTGGGCCCAGTTCAAGGGGGTCGCCTTCGGCACCACCCCGGCGACCCAGTTCCGGGCCCGCGTCGCCGGCGGCGCGGCCGGCGGGGTCAGCGGGCTGGTCGAGGTACGCCTCGACAGCCGCTCGAACGCCCCGATCGGGAGCTTCGCGGTCGCCAACACGGGCGGCTGGCAGAGCTGGAAGACCGTCCCGGCGAACATCTCGGCCGTGACGGGCACCCACGACGTGTACCTGACCTTCGCCAGCGGCCAGCCGGCCGATTTCGTGAACGTCAACTGGTTCGAGTTCGGCCACTGACCCACCCCGC
>NZ_JBHWBP010000338.1:0-3696 GCF_042735575.1 Streptomyces sp. NPDC059564
GGGCGGGCGGCGCGAACCCCCCCCGCCTGAATCAGACCGCCACCCTGCTGCCCCCGCCCCTGACCCAGCCCGCTACGCTCCAGCCGACCAGCGAGAACGGCGGGTCAGGCGGCGGCTGGAGGACTAGTCGGTGCCGAACTCCATGGCGGCGCGGTCCAGCAGTTCGTCGTCGCCGGAGACCTCGCCGCGCGAGGCGATGGCCTCGGCGCCGCCCGCCGGCATGGTGCCGATCAGGCCGGTTGCCGCCGCCTGGGCGGCGCCGATCAGGGCGCGTTGCGTCGTACCGACGATGCCGAGGCCGACGTACTGCTCCAGCTTGGCGCGCGAGTCGGCGATGTCGAGGTTGCGCATGGTGAGCTGGCCGATCCGGTCCACCGGGCCGAACGCCGAGTCCTCGGTGCGCTCCATCGACAGCTTGTCCGGGTGGTAGCTGAAGGCCGGGCCGGTCGTGTTGAGGATCGAGTAGTCCTCGCCGCGACGCAGCCGCAGGGTGACCTCGCCGGTGACCGCGGAGCCGACCCAGCGCTGCAGCGACTCGCGGACCATCAGCGCCTGCGGGTCCAGCCAGCGGCCCTCGTACATCAGCCGGCCGAGGCGCCGCCCCTCCTGGTGGTAGTGGGCGATCGTGTCCTCGTTGTGGATCGCGTTCACGAGGCGCTCGTACGCGGCGTGCAGCAGGGCCATGCCCGGGGCCTCGTAGATGCCGCGGCTCTTCGCCTCGATGATCCGGTTCTCGATCTGGTCCGACATGCCCAGGCCGTGGCGGCCGCCGATCGCGTTGGCCTCCATGACCAGGTCGACCGCGGAGGCGAACTCCTTGCCGTTGATCGTCACCGGCCGGCCCTGGTCGAAGCCGATCGTCACGTCCTCGGCGGCGATCTCGACCGAGGGGTCCCAGAACCGGACGCCCATGATCGGTTCCACGGTCTCCACGCCGGTGTCGAGGTGCTCCAGCGTCTTGGCCTCGTGGGTGGCGCCCCAGATGTTGGCGTCGGTCGAGTACGCCTTCTCGGTGCTGTCGCGGTACGGCAGCCCGTGGGCGACCAGCCACTCGGACATCTCCTTGCGGCCGCCCAGCTCCGAGACGAAGTCGGCGTCGAGCCAGGGCTTGTAGATGCGCAGGTGGGGGTTGGCGAGCAGGCCGTAGCGGTAGAACCGCTCGATGTCGTTGCCCTTGAAGGTGGAGCCGTCGCCCCAGATCTGTACGTCGTCCTCGAGCATCGCCCGGACCAGCAGGGTGCCGGTCACGGCGCGGCCGAGGGGCGTGGTGTTGAAGTACGCGCGACCGCCCGAGCGGATGTGGAAGGCGCCGCAGGCGAGTGCGGCGAGGCCCTCCTCCACCAGTGCCGCGCGGCAGTCGACCAGGCGCGCGATCTCGGCGCCGTAGGCCTGCGCCCGGCCGGGCACCGACGCGATGTCGGGCTCGTCGTACTGGCCGATGTCGGCGGTGTAGGTGCAGGGGACGGCACCCTTGTCGCGCATCCAGGCGACCGCGACGGACGTGTCGAGGCCGCCGGAGAAGGCGATGCCGACGCGCTCGCCCGTGGGGAGGGAGGTGAGAACCTTAGACATGGGTAGATTATGCACACAAACGCATTCTTATGCAAGATAGGGGGTCGGCACGCAAAAGGGAAAGAGAGGAACGGCCGCCGAAGCCGAGTAGCGCCCGGCGGCCGTCGCGCACTGCTCGCCTGCTACGGGTGCGCCTTGGTGAGGGTGCAGACGCCGTCCTCGCATTGGCGCTCCAGACGGCCGCGGGAGATGGTCTGCGCGAGGCCCACCATCCAGCAGGTGGGGCAGCCGCGGAAGGCGATCAGGGCCAACGGGGCCGCCAGCAGGGTGGCCGGGCCGAGGATGGGCACCAGGGCGATCGAGCCGGTGATCAGCCCGAAGCCGATGGCGCCGCGAGCCAGGTGGCGCGGGACGGACGTGCTGGCGAAGTTCCTCTCGGGCGCTGCGGACGCCACGGCGGGCCGGCTCTTCGCGCCCCGCGTGCTGTTCGCGCTCGTCACGGTGTTCATAGTGGTGAGTCCCCTCCGGCTGATGGGTCGATGAACTGGTCGAGGGGTTCGACTGTCGTCGGGTCGGTCGCCGCCAACGCGTGGCGCAGCGTCGCCCGTGCTCTGTGCAGCCGCGATTTCATCGCGGCGTTGCTCAGACCGAGCGCATGGGCGACGGTCCTGCCGGGCAGGCCCTGAACGTCCCGCATGATCAGGACCCGCCGCTGGTCACGGGGAAGGGAACCGACCGCAGCCGCGATCCGCTCCACCTCCAGCCGGTGCAGCACCGCGTCCTCTGCGGACGGTTCCGCGGACGCTTCGGTTCCGGCGGGCGCCTCCTCGCTCCGCGAGACGAGCAGCCGTACCTGCCGCAGGCATTCGTTGCGCACGATCCGGAACATCCACGAGGCAAGCGCGCCGGTGGCCCGCAGGGTGCCGATCTTCCTGTAGAGGATGATCAGCGCCTCTTGGGCCGCGTCCTCCGCGTCCTGCGGCGAGGCGCACAGCGACAGGGCGAACTTGCGCACGTGCGGCTGCGATTCCATGACGACAGTGGTGAGCGAAGTGACGTCGCCGTCCTGAGCGGCCTTGATCAGCCGCTCGTCCGGCCAGGCGTAGCGTTGGTTCATCTGCTCCTCATCCTCGGAAAGTTCCCCGCGCGCGGGCGCCGGTCAGCTTCGGCTCCTGTAGCGCCGCATCAGGTGCCAGCTGCACGCGCCCACGAGCAGGGCTCCGATCACGACGAGGCCAGTGACCATCATTCGCGTTTCCTCCCGGTTCTGCCGGCCCGTTCGGCCGGTACACACACAAGAGGCGAGGAGGTCCGGAAAGGATTCACCCCGGCCGGAGTCTTCTGTCGTACGCCCGCCGTACGCGATGCCGGGACGATGCTCGGATCCCTGTGGCTTCTGTCAATCCGGCCCTCTGCCGGGGTCGTAGAGACTGTCGAGCAGAAGCCGCGACGTGCCCCGGGACCGGGAGCCGTCGCGCAGTGACATGCCGGCAGCCCGAGCGCGCGCGGGGGCCGGAGGAAGACCTGCAGAAGCCGTTCACGGAGGCGTCCGCGGGCAGTCCGCCGGCCGCATCCGTACGACACAGCCTCGGGTCAGAAAGCCGAAGGACTACAACGCGGCCGTTGATGTGGGGGACGGCCCCGAACCGTCCTGCCGCCCGCCTGGCCCTGGTGACGAGCCGGGGCCGCTCGGGGGCTCCACCTTGTACCGCTCTCGCAGGACGGCGGTCCGCTTGTACTCCTCGGTCGCCGGCGGCGCAGCCATCTCTCCCCGGGGCTCGAAGGTGCCGGCCGATCGCAAGACGCACCGGCACGTCGGCGGGGTTCTTTTCCCAGGAGTGCGGTACCCCCTCTGGCGTGGCCTTCCACGGATGCGGCGCGGGGTCGAGTCTCCTGGTGACGGTTCATCGGCCGGTACCGGCCGACAGGAAGAGGAGGTGGCACACGCATGGCGTTGCTCGGTTCGTACGTCACGCTCGGCGGCTCGGGGCTGAGGGTGAGTCCTCTGGCGCTGGGTGCCATGACGTTCGGCGACGGGAGCTGGGGCTCCTCGCAGCAGGAGTCCTTCGCGATCATCGACCGCTATCTGGAGGAGGGCGGGAACTTCATCGACACCGCGAATCAGTACAACGGCGGGGCGTCGGAGGAGACGCTCGGCGCCTACTTCGCGGGGCGGCCCGGGGT
>NZ_JBHWBP010000338.1:3706-8414 GCF_042735575.1 Streptomyces sp. NPDC059564
GGTCCGCGACCGGGTGGTGCTGGCCACCAAGTTCGGCGGCACCATGAACCCTGCGGACCCGAACGCGGGCGGTGCCGGGCGCAAGGCGGTCCTCGCGCAGCTGGACGCGTCGCTGCGGCGTCTGGGCACCGACTACGTGGACGTGTACTGGAAGCACATGTGGGACCGGCACACTCCCTTGGAGGAGACGCTGTCGACCCTGAACGACCTGGTCCGTGCGGGCAAGGTCCGTGCCATCGGGCTGTCGAACACGCCCGCCTGGTGGGTGGCCCAGGCCGCGACGACCGCCCGGCTGCGGGGCTGGGAATGCGTGGCCGCGCTCCAGGTCGAGTACTCGTTGCTGGCGCGTACGGCGGAGGGCGAGCAGTTCGGCGCCGCCCGCGCGTTCGGGCTGGGCATCACCCCCTGGAGCCCGCTCGCCTCCGGAGTGCTGTCGGGAAAGTACTCCCGCACCCGCACCACCGACCCGGACTCCGGACGGACCGGCTACACCGCTCCGATGCTGACCGAGGACACGTTCGCGGTACTGGATGTGCTGGAGCGGATCGCGCACGACCTGGGTACGACGGTCGCCGCGGTGGCCCTGGCATGGGTACGCCAACAGCAGCCGGTCACCTCGGTGCTGGTCGGAGCCCGGACCCTCGACCAGCTGGAGAACAACCTGGCATCGGCAGGCGTGACCCTGGACCCGTCCCAACTCGCCGAGTTGAGCGCTCTGACCGTGCCGGAACTCAACTATCCGCATCCGTTCACGGAAGGAGTGGGCATCGGCTTCCAACAAGGTGACACCACGGTCAACGGTGTCACGTCGACGGCGTTCCGGCGGGCCTGAGCCGACGACCCGCAAGCCGTCTGCGGTCGCCGGGCTCCCGGAAGGCTCCGGACCTCCAGGTCAGGCACCGGCAGCTCACGAGACGGCGACCGGGCCGGTGACCGGGCCGGTGACCGGCATGGCGGCCAGGCCGCGCACGGGCGAGGCCCAGAGGACGTCTGCCGGCACGAGGAGCAGCAGCGTGCCGGTCAGCAGCAGGGCCCGCACATCCGGTACGGAGGCGAGGGCGCCGGCGGCCAGTGCGGCGAAGGGACGGCTGCCGGCGGCGAGCCAGGGACGTGCGCGGCCTGCTCCTCGGTGGTGGAGCCGATCGCCGGACAGGGGAACCGGGGGCCTGGCCGACGCTGTCGAGCCGCAGCATGACGGCGTACGTCCCCTGTGTCCAGCGCATCGGCGCATCCCGCCGACGCCTCCACGGTCCGCTCCACCAGGTGCTGCCCGAAGGTGGTCACGGGGCCTCCGGTGCCGCGCGCCCGGCTCAGGAGCAGACGTCCGGCCCCTTGGGATCGGCGCCGCACTCCGCCCCGCCGCCCCGGGTGAGCTCCGTCCACAACGTGGCCTCGACCTTGCCCAGCAGGCGGGCCAGTTCGGCGCATTCGGTGGCGTCCAGGCCTTCCAGGGTCTGGCGTTCCAGCTCGCCCCATGCCTTGCGGACCTCGACCAGGAGCCCGCAGCTGGTCTCCGTCGCCTCCACCAGGGAAGCCCGCCGGTCGGACGGGTCGGGGCAGCGCCGTACGTGGCCGGCGTGCTCCAAGCGCTGCAGCATCTTCGTCACCGTGGAGGGGTCGAGGCCGACCGCCTTGATCAGCTCGGACTGGCGGACCGCCCCGCTGTCCCAGAGGTGCATCATCAGGAATTCCTGCCCCGGGTGGAGCCCCAGATCGCGCAGGACCCGGCCCGCAGCTATCCGGTGGAGACGGGAGACCCGGCTGATCGCATGGCTCACCGGCCCGTCCAGCGCGGAGCGGGGCGCCGCGCAGCCCGGGGTGGTGCGCGGCTCCTGGACGGGTTCCGCAGTCATCGGGGCGCGCCTCCTGGGCATGGGTCCGGCGGATCGGGGCGACGAGCGCGGCTGCTGAGGGCCGCCCGGCCGCTGTCAGGTCAAGCCTACCCGTCGACCGCCATTAGATTGGTCGGCCAAGTAATGGGGTACGGTGGAGCTGCACCTAATCATTGGCCGACCAATTAACTCTGTGAGGCGAACATGACCAGCGCTTTCGAACCGGTCCGCATCCCCGGCACGACCCTCTCCAACCGGATCACCCTGGCGCCGATGACCCGCAGCCGGGCGGGCGAGGGCGGCGTCGCGAACGCCCTCATGGCCACGTACTACACCCAGCGCGCCTCAGCGGGACTGATCATCACCGAGGGCATCCAGCCCTCCGCCACCGGACAGGGCTACCCCTTCACCCCCGGCCTGCACAGTGCCGAGCAGGTCGCGGCCTGGCGCGTGGTCACCGACTCCGTGCACGCGGGCGGTGGCCGGATCTTCGCCCAGCTGATGCACTCCGGCCGGATCGGCCACCCTTCGCTGCTGCCCGACGGTCTCGTCCCCGTGGCCCCGTCGGCGGTGGCCGCACACGGACAGCTGTTCACCGGTGACGGCATGAAGGACTTCGTGACGCCGCACGAGCTGACCGGACCCGAGGTCCGGCAGACCATCGCGGACTACGCGCAGGCCGCCCGCAACGCGGTGGAGGCCGGGTTCGACGGGGTGGAGCTGCACGGGGCCAACGGCTACCTGATCCACCAGTTCCTTGCCCCGGGCTCGAACCTGCGCACCGACGAGTGGGGCGGCCCGGTGGAGAACCGGATCCGCTTCGCGGTGGAGGTGGTCAAGGCGGTGGCCGCGGCGATCGGCGCCGAGCGGACCGCCCTGCGCGTCTCGCCCGGGAACACGTACAACGACATCTCCGAGCCCGACCCCCAGCCCGCCTACGAGGCGCTCGTCAAGGAGATCGACGGGCTCGGCCTGGCCTACCTCCACGTCATGGAGAGCGGCCCCGAGGCCCGGGAGACCACCCTCGCACTGCGCAAGCAGTTCTCCGGGCCGCTCGTGCTGAACCCCGCGACCGAGGGCCCCACCGACCACCGCGCCCTGACCCTGATCGAGGACGGCACCGCCGACCTCGTCGCCTTCGGCGCCCTCTTCCTTGCCAACCCCGACCTGCCCGAGCGCCTTCGTACCGAGGGCCCGTACAACACTCCGGACCCGTCCACCTTCTTCGGGGGCGACGACCGCGGCTACACGGACTACCCGACCCGCTGACCGGGAGCCGCGGTCACTCCGCCGGGGCGGGGGGCAGGAGCCCGGCATACGCCGGAAGGGCGGCCGGCCCGATGGGCGGCCGTCCGCCGCCACCCGTGGGCACCTGCCCCCTCCCCCTCCGGGCAAGTGCCCACCCGGTCGTCGGCACCTGGGAAGTTCACCCTCACCGCGTCGGGAAGCCCCATCAGCCGATTCGGATGATCACCGCTTACGCCGTCGCAACTGCGCGCGATCAAGTCGAGGCCATCGACGAAGAGGTACGTGTGTACGGCGCTGCAAGTGGGTGGCCCAGGGCAGGCGGTAGTCAGCAGCGTGCTGACCGAGTCATGCCCTTGGCGATCGGGGAGGCTGGCGCGCACCAGGCGCGGGGACTTACGCGGCATCCGACCTTCGCGACATCACGGAGCCGATAGTAGGTGCCCAGGAGACCGTCTCGCCTTCCATTCCCGGCCACAGATCACGCTCCGCTGTCTTCCCGTCCTACCAGGCGGCTCTGCCCGACCACGGGGTCGGGCTCACCCTGGCTCCCCATCGACGGCGCGCCGACTTGCGGTGGGGCGCCACGGAGCAGGGGCGGCCCGATGACCGGCCCGGGGCCGGACACGGTGGGGCATGGTGGGCGTCCCGACGCAGCATCGGTTCTGCTGGGCGGCCCGTCACTGATGCGGGATGCCGATGCCGATGCCGACTGCGCGCAGGTTCGCCTCGACCAGCGTGTTCAACCGGGCGATGGACGGCTCCTGGTCCTCCCGGTGGTGGTTGACCAGTCCGTACCGGGCGGAGGCGTCGGACTGGTTCTGAAACCCGGCCGGCATCGCCAGCAGCGCGCGGTTGGCGAGCAACTTGTCGGCCAGCGCGGACGCCAGCTCCTCGATCCGCGGGTCGTCGGGATCCCAGGACGCCGCATCCAAGCCGCGCTTGGTCAGCTCGACGAACTCGGGATCGTCGAGCCCGTGTTCAAGCCTGGTCAGGAAGGTGTCGAAGACCTCCGGGACCAGCGCCCGGGCCAGCACCAGTGCCTCCCGTTGAGCGGCGACGTAGCCGGGGTCGAAGCCGAGACCAGCGAGTCGGTCCAGGACCGTGCAGGCCCGGTCGGGCAGCAGGGCGCGGTCGCCGTGGGCGAGCCGGTGCAGCGTGTCGCGTCGCGCGATCAGGTCCTCGACCTGTTCGGTGAGCCGGCGATGGACGTCGTCGAGGGCGGCGGCGAACCGCTCGGGATCCGCGTCGAGCAGTTCACCGATCTCGGCCAGCGGCACGCCGGCTCCGGCCAAGGTCCGGACCTGGACCAGCCGGAGGAGGTCGGCCGACCCGTAGCGCCGGTAGCCGGAACCATCACGTTCCGGCTCGGCGACCAGGCCGAGCCGGTGATAGTGCCGCACGGTCTTGATCGTGACGCCGACGAACGCCGCTGCCTGACCGATCGTGAGCCCGTCTGCCATCGTCTCAACGCACCTTCAGATCGTGGGCGGCTGCGGTCCCGCCACCCGTGTCGGCGGCAACGGCGACGGCACGGAAGTCCTTCGGCGGGATCGAGCGGTGGCCGCAGGCGACCTTCGCGCTCACTTTGGGGCAGGAGTTGCGGGCGATCACAAGGGTGAGGGTAACCC
>NZ_JBHWBP010000339.1:0-8351 GCF_042735575.1 Streptomyces sp. NPDC059564
CCGGGGCGACGGGAGCCGGAGCGGCGACGGCCGGGGCAGCGGCCGGAGCCGCACCCGCGACGCCGATGACGGCCAGACGGGCGCCGACCTCGGCGGTCTCGTCCTCGCCGACCAGGATCTCCAGCAGGGTGCCGGCGACCGGGGCGGGGATCTCGGTGTCGACCTTGTCCGTGGAGACCTCGAGCAGCGGCTCGTCGGCCTCGACGGACTCGCCGACCTGCTTCAGCCAGCGGGTGACGGTGCCCTCGGTGACGGACTCGCCCAGGGCGGGCAGCACGACATCGGTGCCGGACGCGGCAGGGGCGGCGGCGGGGGCCTCGGCGACCGGAGCCGGGGCCGCGGGGGCCTCGGCGACCGGGGCCGGAGCGGCCGGGGTCTCGGCGACCACGGTGACGGCCTCGGCCGGAGCCGGGGCGCCGGAGCCGTCGTCGATGACGGCCAGCTCGGCGCCGACCTCTACGGTCTCGTCCTCGGCGACCTTGATGGAGGCCAGGATGCCGGAGACGGGCGAGGGGATCTCGGTGTCGACCTTGTCGGTCGAGACCTCGAGCAGCGGCTCGTCGGCCTCGACGCGCTCGCCCTCGGCCTTCAGCCAGCGGGTGACAGTGCCCTCGGTGACGCTCTCACCGAGCGCCGGAAGGGTTACGGAAACCGACATGGTTTCTGTTGCTCCTAACGAAAGTGCGGAAGTGGTCGTCGCGCCCGTGACGATTAGTCGTGTGCGTGAAGCGGCTTGCCGGCCAGGGCCAGGTGGGCCTCGCCGAGGGCCTCGTTCTGGGTCGGGTGCGCGTGGATGAGCTGCGCGACCTCGGCAGGCAGGGCCTCCCAGTTGTAGATCAGCTGGGCTTCGCCGACCTGCTCGCCCATGCGGTCACCGACCATGTGGACGCCGACCACGGCACCGTCCTTGACCTGGACGAGCTTGATCTCGCCCGCGGTCTTGAGGATCTTGCTCTTGCCGTTGCCCGCAAGGTTGTACTTCAGGGCCACGACCTTGTCCGCACCGTACAGCTCCTTGGCCTTCGCCTCGGTGATGCCGACGGAGGCGACCTCGGGGTGGCAGTACGTGACGCGCGGGACGCCGTCGTAGTCGATCGGGACGGCCTTCAGGCCGGCCAGACGCTCCGCCACCAGGATGCCCTCGGCGAAGCCGACGTGCGCGAGCTGCAGGGTCGGGACGAGGTCACCGACGGCCGAGATGGTCGGCACGTTGGTGCGCATGTACTCGTCGACCAGGACGTAGCCGCGGTCCATCGCGACGCCCTGCTCCTCGTAGCCCAGGCCCTGCGAGACCGGGCCGCGGCCGATGGCGACCAGCAGCACCTCGGCCTCGAAGGTCTTGCCGTCCGCGAGCGTGACGCGGACACCGGTCTCGGTGTACTCGGCCTTCTCGAAGAAGGTGCCGAGGTTGAACTTGATGCCGCGCTTGCGGAAGGCGCGCTCGAGGATCTTCGAGCTGTTCTCGTCCTCGACCGGGACGAGGTGCTTGAGGCCCTCGATCACCGTGACGTCGGTTCCGAAGGACTTCCACGCCGAGGCGAACTCGACGCCGATGACGCCGCCGCCCAGGATGATCGCGGACTCGGGCACGCGGTCCAGGACCAGCGCGTGGTCCGAGGAGATGATGCGGTTGCCGTCGATGTCCAGGCCCGGCAGCGACTTCGGCACGGAGCCGGTCGCCAGCAGGACGTGGCGGCCCTGGATGCGCCGGCCGTCCACGTCGACGGAAGTCGGGGAGGAGAGGCGGCCCTCACCCTCGATGTACGTGACCTTGCGGGAGGCGACCAGCCCCTGCAGGCCCTTGTAGAGGCCGGAGATGACCTCGTCCTTGTACTTGTGCACACCGGCGATGTCGATGCCCTCGAAAGAGGTCTTGACACCGAACTGTCCGGCTTCGCGGGCCTGGTCTGCGACCTCGCCGGCGTGGAGCAGAGCCTTCGTGGGGATGCAGCCGTTGTGCAGGCAGGTGCCGCCGAGCTTGTTCTTCTCGATCAGCGCAACGTCGAGACCCAGCTGGGATGCGCGCAGCGCCGCGGCGTAACCGCCACTGCCACCGCCGAGGATCACTAGGTCGAAAACGGTGCTGGCGTCGTTCGCCACGTCACGTCCTCCATGCATGTGCGCCGGGCACCGGTCCTCTGTGACCGGGCGGCGGCTGGTAATCGGCCGCTTGTTTCTTCGGCCCTGTGGTGGGGGCCCTGTCCTGCCGAGAACCCATCTTCGCATTTGTCGGGGGAACGCGGGACGCCGGGCCCCGGGTGTGGACCGTCGTTCCGCCCGAAGTCGGGGTTACCGCGGCGTAGAAACCTACTGATCCTCGAGGTTTCATCCAGAGCGAACGCGCCCCGGGCCCATGATCGGGATCCCGGGGCGCGTCGCGTCTCACAGCGTGCGTCTCACAAGGTGGTACGCGGTCAGCCCAGGTCGCCCGTGGCGGTGCGCTCGGCGAGCCGCACCAGGGTGCGCACGGCCGAGCCGGTGCCGCCCTTGGGGGTGTAGCCGTACGGGGCGCCCTCGTGGAAGGCGGGGCCCGCGATGTCGAGGTGGGCCCAGGTGATGCCCTCGCCGACGAACTCCTGGAGGAAGAGGCCGGCCACCAGGCCGCCGCCCATCCGGACACCCATGTTGGCGATGTCGGCGGTGGGGGAGTCCATGGTCTTGCGCAGGTCCTCGGGAAGCGGCATCGGCCAGGAGGCCTCGCCGACCTCTTCCGCGATCTCGTGGATCGAGGTGCGGAAGGCGTCGTCGTTGGCCATGATCCCGAAGGTGCGGTCGCCCAGCGCCAGCACCATCGCGCCGGTCAGGGTGGCGACGTCGACGATCGCGTCCGGGTTCTCCTCGGAGGCCTTGGTCAGGGCGTCGCCCAGGACCAGACGGCCCTCGGCATCCGTGTTGAGGACCTCGACGGTCTTGCCGCTGTACATGCGCAGGACGTCACCGGGCTTGGTGGCGGAGCCGGAGGGCATGTTCTCGGCGAGCGCGAGCCAGCCGGTGACGTTGACCTGGAGGCCCAGCTTGGCGGCCGCGACGACGGCGGCGAAGACGGCGGCGGCGCCGGCCATGTCGCACTTCATCGTCTCGTTGTGACCGGCCGGCTTCAGGGAGATGCCGCCGGAGTCGTAGGTGATGCCCTTGCCGACGAAGGCGAGGGTCTTCTCCGCCTTGGCGTGGGTGTAGGAGAGCTTCACCAGGCGCGGCGGGTTCTCGGAGCCCTTGCCGACGCCCATGATGCCGCCGAAGCCACCCTTGACCAGGGCCTTCTCGTCCAGGACCTGGACCTTGATGCCGTTCTCCTTCGCGGTCGCGGAGGCGACGGCGGCGAAGGCCTCGGGGGTGAGGTCGTTCGGCGGGGTGTTGACCAGGTCGCGGGCGATGTTGACCTCGGTCGCGACGACGGTGGCGCGCTCGGCCGCGGCCTTGTGCTCCTTGTCGCGCGGCTTGGCGCCCAGCAGGGCCACCTCGGTCAGGGGCAGCTTGGGCCCGCTGTTCTTGGAGCCCTTCTTCTCGCCGCCCTGGTAGGCGGTGAAGGCGTACGCGCCCAGGAGCGCGCCCTCGGCCACGGCGGTGACGGCGGAGGCGTCATCCAGGGGGAGCGCGAAGCCGGCCTTCTTCGCGCCGTGCAGGGCACGGGCGGCGGCACCGGCGGCGCGGCGCAGCGCCTCCTCGTCGAAGGACTCGTCCTGCTCGGGCGCGGTGCCCAGGCCGACCGCCAGCACGACCGGGACCTTGAGGCCGGCCGGCGCGGGCAGCTTGGTGGTCTCGCCTTCGGCGCCCGAGGCACCGAGCGCGTCGAGCACGGCGGCGAGCTTTCCGTCGAACGCCAGGTCCACGGCCTCGGCGCCGGCGGCCACGAGGAGCCCCTTGGGGCCCTTCGCCACGCCGACCACGAGGGCGTCGGCGCGCAGCGTCGCCGCGCCGGCAGTGCTGAGAGTCAGAGCAGTCACGGTGGTGAAGTCTCGCTTCCGTTTGTGTATGTGGTCGCTGTGGACACGTCGGGATCTCCGGCCGCTCCGCAGCGATCGTATTAGGGCCCGACGGCCGCCGGAAATGAGCCTACGCGCACGTACTCGTCCGTACGTCACTCGAAGGTTTGTCAAGTTGTTCGATCAAAGGGTTATCAGGTTCACCCATCTGTGGACTCTGCTCCAGGTTTGCCTTCTAGACCTGACGAGGTCCGAGAGACTCGAGCCACTCTCGCAAGGGGACGCGGGGTCCTTTTGCATGATTTCCACAGAGCCTCCCCGGCCCGGCCGTCCGCCTAGGGCCGTTCCGAGGGATGGCCTGCGGGGGGAAGGCCGAAATGGTCAACAAGAACCGGATGAACAGGGTCGCCGCCGCGATGGCGGCCGCAGCCCTGGTGTCCGTCGTCGTGCCCGCTGCCACCGCCCAGGCGGCGGCCACCGCCGTGACACCGCGCATCGACCTGAGGGTGCTGGTCGTCGACGACGGCGGCAGCTCGGTCCAGGCGCTCACCGCGGAACTCCGCGACACCGGAGTCCCGTACACCCGCGTCGACCTGGGCAGCGCGAGCCGCCCGGTGATCAACGCGGCGTTCCTCAGCGACACCGTCTCCGGCCGGCCGCGAGCGAAGTTCCAGGGGGTCGTACTGCCGAACGAGAACCCGTTCCCCGCGGGTTCGGCCGAGCTCGCCGCGCTCACCGCGTACGAGACGACGTACGGCATCCGCCAGGTCGACGCCTACACCTGGGCGCACCCCGAGGTCGGCCTGGAGTACACGGACAACGGCGGCTACGGCGGCACCCTGGACGGCGCCCAGGCCGCCGTCACCGCCGCCGGCAAGACGGGCCCGTTCGGCTACCTGGGGGGTCAGGTCGCCTTCGAGGACAACTCGCCCCTGATCATGGAGAGCTACGGGTTCATGGGCAAGCCGCGCGCCGGCTACACCAGTTACCTCGACGCCCCCGTCCCGGGCGGCACCGGACGGGCCTCGCTCGTCGGCGAGTACACCCACGACGGACGCAGCGAACTGGTCGTCACCTTCGGCTACAACCAGTACCAGCAGCAGTTCCGGCTGCTGGCCCGGGGCATCGTCGAATGGCTCACCCAGGGGGTCCACCTCGGTCAGGAGCGCAACTACTTCGCGGTCCACGTCGACGACGTCTTCGCCCCGGACGCCCGCTGGGACAAGTCCCTCAACTGCACGCCCGGCGACTACGCCTGCGCGGGCGGCGAGGGCAAGGAGAGCACCATCCGCATGACCGCCGCCGACGCCCAGTACGCGGCGCAGTGGCAGACGAGCAAGAACTTCAAGCTCGACATGCTCTTCAACGCGGGCGCCGGGGAGGAGTGGAAGACCGAGAACGGCGGCACCGACGCCCTGACCGCACAGCTCGTCGCCGACCGGGCCAAGTACCGGTGGATGAACCACACCTACACCCACCTCTTCCTCGGCTGCACCCAGGACACCGCCACCGTCCCGTGGAGCTGCACGAAGAACGCCGCGGGCGCGGTCAACTACATGAGCCGGGCGGACATCTCCGCCCAGATCCGCGACAACAACAACTGGGCCGCCTCCCACGGCATCACCACCGACCGCTCCGAGATCGTCACCGGCGAGCACTCCGGCCTCAAGACGCTCCCGCAGCAGCCCCAGGACAACCCCAACCTGGCCGGCGCCTTCGCCGACAACGGGATCAAGTGGGCGGGCAGCGACAACTCCCGCGAGCCCGTGCAGCGGGCCGTCGGCGCCGCCCTGACCGTCCCGCGGTACCCGATGAACGTGTACTACAACACGGGCACCAACGCCGAGATGGCCGACGAGTACAACTGGATCTACACCAGCCGCGCCGACGGCGGCAGCGGCATCTGCGAGGACAACCCGGGGACCTCCACCTGTCTGCCGGCCCCGCTCGACGTCAACACCGGCTACCTGGACTACATCGTCCCGGCAGAGACCCGGACCGCCCTGCGCCACGTCCTGGCCAACGACCCGCGTCCGCACTACGTCCACCAGTCCAACCTGGCCGAGGACCGCACCCTGTACCCCGTGCTCAACCAGGTCCTCGACACCTACCGCTCGCTGTACGCCCCGAGCGCGCCGATCGTCAACCAGAGCATGAAGGACACCGGCGTCGAGCTCAGCCGCCGCGCCGCCTGGGACAAGGCCGTCGCCAACAACCAGGTCACCGCCTACCGCATCGGCAAGGACGTCACCGTCAAGGCGCCCTCCGGCGTCGTCGCCCCGGTCACCGCACCCAACGGGACCAAGAAGCAGCTCCTGCTCGGCACCACGGACTTCGGCACCGCCTACGCCGGAACCCGTTCCGCCTGGACGTCTCCCGACCTGCTCCAGTCCGCGGTCACCCTGAAGCTCGCCTGACCGCAGTACGGCCGAACCGCCAGTAAGCCACCACAGGTTCCACCTAGCGCCGGCGCTCCGCGAACCACGGGCGCCGGCCCCTTTTCCGTCCTGGGGGGACACACCGCATGAGCCATGGGCGTCATGTCACCATGCTCACCGAAGGCACCTATCCACACGTTCACGGGGGCGTCAGCACCTGGTGCGACCAGCTGGTCCGCGGCATGCCGGAAGTCGACTTCAACGTCATAGCCCTGACCGGCTCCGGACGCGAGCCGGTCACCTGGGAACTCCCGCGCAACGTCTACCGGCACACCGCCGTCCCGCTCTGGGGCCCGCCGCCGTCCCGGACCCGCCGCTCCGCCCTGCGGGGCAAGGGCCACCGCAGGTTCGGCGCACTGTACGAAACCTTCCTGCTGTCGCTGATCGACCCCGCCCACGGCGGGTTCTCCGAGACCCTCGGCGAGTTCGCCGAGCTGGCCCGGGCCGGACGGCTCGCCCCGGCGCTGCGCTCCGAATCGGTGCTGCGCCTGCTGATGACCGTCTGGACCCGCCCCGGCCTGGTCACCGCCGAGGCCGCACCCACCATCCACGACGCGCTCACCGCCACCGACCTGCTGGAACACGCCCTGCGCCCGCTGTCCGTGCGGATCCCGCCCGACAGCGTCGCCCACGCCGTGAGCAGCGGCCTCGCCACCCTGCCGGCCCTCGCCGCGAAACGCCTCGACAAGGTGCCGTTCCTGCTCACCGAGCACGGCATCTACCTGCGCGAGCGCTACCTCGGCTACCGCACCGCCGCCCAGCGCTGGCCCGTCAAGGCCCTCATGCTGGGCTTCTACCGGGAGCTCAACTCCGAGGGCTACCGGCAGGCCGACCTGATCACCCCCGTCAACCAGTACAACCGCCGCTGGGAGGAGCGCGGAGGCGCCGACTCCGCCCGGATCCGCACCGTCTACAACGGCGTCGATCCGCACGCCTTCCCCGAGGCCGGTCCCGAACCGGAGGTGCCCACCCTCAGCTGGTGCGGCCGCATCGACCCCATCAAGGACCTCGAAACCCTGATCCGCGCCTACGCGTTCATGCGCGAGGAGCTGCCCGCCCTGCGCCTGCGCCTCTTCGGGCCGGTTCCGGCGGGCTGCGAGGAGTACCGGCTGCGCCTGGAGAAGCTCGCCGCCGAACTCGGCGTGGGCGACGGGATCAGCTACGAGGGCCGCATCGAGCGGGTCGCCGAGGCGTACGCGGCGGGCAGCGTCGTGATGCTGTCCTCCATCAGCGAGGGCTTCCCGTTCAGCATCATCGAGGCCATGTCCTGCGGCCGCACCACCGTCTCCACCGACGTCGGCGGCGTGCGCGAGGCCGTCGGGGACACCGGGCTCGTCGTCCCGCCCCGCGAGCCCGAGACCATGGCCCGCGCCACCCTCGCCCTGCTCCGCGACGACGCCCGCCGCGCCGAACTGGGCCGGATGTCCCGCAAGCGGGTCGTCGAGAAGTTCACCCTCCACCAGTCCGTGGACGGCTTCCGGCACATCTACCGGGAACTCGCCGGCCAGCCCGTCCTGCCGGTGCGCGCGGGCGACGACTGGACCCAGCGGCTCGCGGACCCCTGGTACCGCGAACTCGCCGCCGACGGGAGCCTGTGGTGAGCGGATCCCTCTGGCTCAGGCCCCCCGGACCGGAACGCGGCTGGGTGCACGTCGCCCACGCCGCCGCCACCGGCCACACCGCCACCGGCCGTCCGGCCGGTGGCGCCGACACCCTCCCCGCCGTCCCCCGGACCCGTCGCACCGGGCCGGGGGCGGCGCCCGCCGCCGACCCCATGGACGCGCTCGCCGAGCGCCTCGACGTCCTGGTCGCCGGAGCCGTCCACCCCGACGAGATCGCCGCCATCCTCGAATCCGACGGGATGAACGACGAGTACATCCGCCTCACCTACGGCCGCCACGACTCCTTCGCCCTCGCCGAGGAGCTCTTCGCCCGGGTGCCCCGGGCCTTCCCCGAACCCGACCGGGTCCCCGACCCCTGGAAGGTCTCC
>NZ_JBHWBP010000340.1:0-8348 GCF_042735575.1 Streptomyces sp. NPDC059564
GGGGTGGCCGTAGGCCATCGCGAAGCGACGCGACCGAAGGGAGCGCCCTTGAGGGACCGGCCCGCCACGGAAGGACGATGAGACTGACGGGAAACCCCCATACCTTCCCTGATCCGGACCGGCTCGGGTCCCGTCCTTCCGCAGCCCCCGCCGGGCAGCGGTGATGCCGCCGGCGGGGGGAAGCCTTCCCGGCCCCGAGGCGGCTACAGCCGTGCCACGAACCCCGCCACCGCGTCCTCGACGTCCTCTCGGGTCCACGCGAGGCCCGGCTGGGTGATTTCGAGTTCCGTCATCGACAGGCCCGGCGGGCCGTCCGCCGACCAGCGGCGGAACAGGGCCGTGCCCGTTTCCTCCGCGAGGCGCAGGCTCGCCTCCGTCAGGCGGTCCGCCTCGTACGGCAGCCAGACCTGGAACTGGTGCGTGTGCGGCGCCTCCGGGTGGACCCGGAACCACGGCACGCCGCCCCGGGCGAAGCCCTCCCGCAGCGCCTCGGCGACGACCTTCGCCTGGGCCACGTAGGAGGGGAGCAGCGGCAGCTCCCGTTCGAGCCCGGCCAGCGCCGACAGGGCCTGCGGGAACTGGCGGAACACCTGGCCCCCGTAGCGGTGGCGCCAGACCCGGGTCTCCTCGACGAAGCTCCGGGTTCCGGCCAGGCAGGCCCCGCTCAGCCCGCCGAGGGACTTGTAGAAGGAGACGTAGACGGAGTCCGCGAGCCCGGCGATCTCCGTGAGCGGCCGGCCGAAGTGGACGGTGGACTCCCACAGCCGGGCCCCGTCGAAGTGCACCACCGCGTCCCGCTCCCGGGCGGCGTCCACCAGCTCCTCCAGCTCCTCCCAGGTGGGCAGCAGGAACCCGGCGTCGCGCAGCGGCAGCTCCAGCATCAGCGTGCCGAAGGGTTCCGCCAGCCCGGCGACCTCCTCGGCGGTGGGCTGGCGCGGTTCCGCCGTCGGGTGGACCGTGCGCAGCCCCGACACCACCGACAGCGCGCCGCCCTCCCACTGCTCCGGGTGGCTCATCGGGTGCAGGGCGACCACGGGGTTGCCGGTGCGTCCCGCCCAGCAGCGCAGTGCGATCTGCTGGGCCATCGTCCCCGAGGGGAAGAACGCCGCGTCCTCGGTGCCCAGCAGCCCGGCGACCCGCCGCTCCAGGTCGGCGACGACCCCGTCGCCGTACAGGTCGGCCGGTGCGTCCAGGTCGTACGGGGCCTGCGGCAGGGCGGCGAGCAGCTCCCCGACGGTGTGTTCCCGTACGCCGCGCGAGAGGGTCCGCGAGGCCCCCCGCCACGCCGCCACCTGCCGCTCGACGCGCTCCGCGTCACCCGCCGCGCCGTCCGTCACCGCATCGGCCGAGTCATCCTTCGCGACATCCCCCACGACATCCCTCACGTCATCCGTCATGAGCCGATCATGCCCCCGTCCACCTCCGACCCGCCCGCCCCCCAGGGGCTAGCATGGCGGCGTATCGTCCGGTACCCCCCGCGGACTGGAACGGAAGGCATTCCCCGCGTGAACGCACCCCATCAGACGGAGCCCCGGGATCCGTCCGGCCGCCCTGCCCGGCTCACGGTCGGAGTCGTCGGCGCGGGCCGTGTCGGCCCCGCGCTGGCGCGTGCCCTGCAGCAGGCCGGGCACCGTCCCGTCGCCGTCTCCGGAGTCTCCGACGCCTCCCGGCGCCGCGCCGAGCGGATGCTGCCCGACGTGCCGCTGGTCACCCCGGCGCAGGTGCTGGAGCGCGCCGAGCTGGTGCTGCTCACCGTCCCCGACGACGCCCTGCCCGGCCTGGTCGAGGGGCTCGCCGAGACGGGCGCGATCCGCCCCGGACAGCTCCTCGTGCACACCTCCGGGCGCTACGGGACCTCCGTGCTCGACCCCGCGCGCCGCGCGGGCGCCCTCCCGCTGGCCCTGCACCCCGCGATGACCTTCACCGGCACCGAGGTGGACGTGCAGCGCCTGGGCGGCTGCTCCTTCGGCGTGACCGCCCCCGACGAGCTGCGGCTGGCCGCGGAGGCGCTGGTCATCGAGATGGGCGGGGAGCCGGAGTGGATCGCGGAGGAGAACCGTCCGCTCTACCACGCCGCCCTCGCGCTGGGTGCGAACCACCTGGTCACCCTGGTCGCCCAGTCGATGGAGCTGCTCGGCAAGGCCGGCGTCGAGCACCCGGACCGGATGCTCGGCCCCCTCCTCGGCGCCGCCCTCGACAACGCCCTGCGCTCCGGCGACGCCGCGCTGACCGGGCCCGTCGCCCGCGGGGACGCCGGTACGGTCGCCGTGCACGTCTCGGAGCTGCGCAAGCACGCCCCCGCCACCGTCGCCGGGTACCTCGCGATGGCCCGTACGACCGCCGACCGCGCCCTCGCGCACGGCCTGCTCAAGCCCGAACTCGCCGAGGACCTGCTGGACGTCCTCGCGGACACCGCCGAACCGACCGCCGAACCGGAGGGTGGCGAGCGATGACCGGCCCGCTCCTGCTGCTGAACACCGCCGACGAGCTGCACGGGCTCCCGCGCAGCGGCCGCCGCGCCGTCGTGATGACGATGGGCGCCCTCCACGAGGGCCACGCCACGCTCATCCGTACGGCCCGCGAGCAGGCGGGCCCGGACGGCCAGGTCGTGGTCACGGTCTTCGTCAACCCCCTCCAGTTCGGGGCGAACGAGGACCTCGACCGCTACCCGCGCACCCTCGACGCCGACCTGCGGATCTCCGAAGGGGCGGGCGCCGACGCCGTGTTCGCCCCCGCCGTCGACGAGGTCTACCCGGGCGGAACCCCCCAGGTGCGGATCACCGCCGGGCCCATGGGGGAGCGCCTCGAAGGCGCCACCCGGCCCGGCCACTTCGACGGCATGCTCACCGTCGTCGCGAAGCTGCTCCACCTCACCCGCCCCGACCTGGCCCTCTTCGGCCAGAAGGACGCCCAGCAACTGGCGCTGATCCGGCGCATGGTGACCGACCTGAACTTCCCCGTCGAGGTGGCCGGCGTCCCCACGGTCCGGGAGGACGACGGGCTCGCCCTGTCCTCCCGCAACCGTTACCTCGAGCCCCCCGAGCGGCGCACCGCCCTCGCCCTGTCCCGCGCCCTGTTCGCGGGCCGCGACCGGCTCGCCGCCCAGGCGGCGCTGCGCGCCCGTGCCGAGGCCGCCCCCGCCAGCGACGAGCGCGCCGCGGGCCTGGCCCGGCTCGGCGAGATCCGCGCCTCCGCCGACGCGCACGCCGTCTCCGCGGCCGGATCGGGCCTGCCGGACGCCGTACGGGCCGCCGCCCGGCACGTCCTGGAGGAGGCGGGCCGCCACGATCCGCCGCTGGCCCTGGACTACCTGGCCCTGGTGGACCCCCAGGACTTCACCGACGTCGGGCCCGACTTCACCGGGGAGGCCGTCCTGGCCGTCGCCGCGAAGGTCGGCTCGACCCGGCTGATCGACAACATCCCATTGGAGTTCGGAGCGCACGCGTGAGCACCACAGGCAGAGGCAACCCGGCGGGAGGCCCCGGCGCCGCCGGCGCCACCGGCGGTACCGGCATACGGCTGCACGCCCCCGCGCCCGGCTGGGCCGTCGAGGCGGACGTCGTGGTCGTCGGCTCGGGCGTCGCGGGCCTGACCGCCGCGCTGCGCTGCGCCGCCGCGGGCCGCCGTACGGTCGTGGTCACCAAGGCGCGCCTCGACGACGGCTCCACCCGCTGGGCGCAGGGCGGCATCGCCGCCGCCCTGGGCGAGGGCGACACCCCCGAGCAGCACCTGGACGACACCCTCGTGGCGGGTGCGGGCCTGTGCGACGAGGCGGCCGTACGGCTCCTCGTCACCGAGGGTCCGGACGCGGTCCGCCGGCTCATCGCCACCGGTGCCGTCTTCGACACCTCCGCCGCGACCGGCGAGATAGAGCTGACCCGGGAGGGCGGCCACCACCGCCGCCGCATCGCGCACGCGGGCGGCGACGCCACCGGCGCCGAGATCTCCCGGGCCCTGGTCGAGGCGGTGCACGCCGCGGGCATCCGGACCGTCGAGAACGCGCTGGTCCTGGACCTCCTGCAGGACGCCGAGGGCCGTACCGCCGGCGTCACCCTGCACGTCATGGGCGAGGGCCAGCACGACGGGGTCGGCGCCGTCCACGCGCCCGCCGTGATCCTCGCGACCGGCGGCATGGGCCAGGTCTTCTCCGCGACCACCAACCCGTCGGTCTCCACCGGCGACGGGGTGGCGCTCGCGCTGCGCGCCGGCGCCGAGGTCTCCGACCTCGAATTCGTGCAGTTCCACCCCACCGTGCTGTTCCTCGGCCCCGACGCCGAGGGCCAGCAGCCCCTGGTGTCGGAGGCCGTGCGCGGCGAGGGCGCGTACCTCGTCGACGCGGCCGGGGTCCGCTTCATGGTGGGCCAGCACGAGCTCGCCGAGCTGGCCCCGCGGGACATCGTCGCCAAGGGCATCACGCGCCGCATGCAGGAGCAGGGCGCGCAGCACATGTACCTCGACGCCCGGCACTTCGGCGCCGAGATGTGGGAGCACCGCTTCCCGACGATCCTCGCCGCCTGCCGCTCCCACGGCATCGACCCGGTGACCGAGCCCATCCCGGTCGCGCCCGCCGCGCACTACGCCTCCGGCGGCGTACGCACCGACCTGCACGGCCGCACCACCGTCCGCGGCCTGTACGCGTGCGGCGAGGTCGCCTGCACCGGCGTGCACGGCGCGAACCGGCTGGCCTCCAACTCCCTGCTGGAGGGCCTGGTCTTCGCCGAGCGGATCGCGGACGACATCCTCGCCCATGCCCCCACCGGCGGCGGCCCGGGCATCCCCGTCCCCGCGACGGGCCCCCTGCAGCCCGCCGAGGCGCGCTACGAGGTCCAGCGCATCATGACGGACGGCGCGGGCGTGCTGCGCTCCGCCGGGTCGCTGAGCCGGGCCGCCGCCGCGCTGGAGACCCTCTACACGACCGCCCTGGGCGAGCTGGAGGCCCACGGCAAGACCGCCGTCCCCGGCGTGGAGACCTGGGAGGCGACCAACCTGCTGTGCGTGGCCCGCGTCCTGGTCGCCGCCGCCCAGCGGCGCGCCGAGACCCGCGGCTGCCACTGGCGCGAGGACCAGCCCGACCGCGACGACGCCGCCTGGCGCCGCCACCTCGTCGTCCGGCTGTCGGCGACCGAGCGGCGGGCCCTGGTCGTCACCCCCACCGACTCCGCGGACTTCCCGTCCGTGGACGTCCCCCTCACCCCTCAGAGCCTGGAGCAGTGACCGTGAGCACCCCCGAACTCCCCCTGACCGACCAGAACGAAGGCGGCTGCGGCGACGACTGCGCCTGCGGTGACGGTGAGGAGACCGGCCTCGACCCGGCGCTCGCCCAGCTCCTCGTCGACGCGGGCCTGGACCCGATCGAGGTCGAGGACATCGCGCACATGGCGCTGTCCGAGGACCTGGACGGCGGCGTCGACGTCACCACCGTCGCCACCGTCCCCGAGGACGCCGAGGCCGTCGCGGACTTCGTGGCCCGCGAGGCCGGCGTGGTGGCCGGACTGCGCATCGCCGAGGCCGTGTTCTCGGTGGTCTGCACCGAGGCCTTCGAGGTGGAGCGGCACGCCGAGGACGGCGACAGGGTCCAGGAGGGCCAGCTGCTGCTGTCCGTACGCGCCCACACCCGCGATCTGCTGACCGCCGAGCGCAGCGCCCTGAACATCCTGTGCCGCCTCTCCGGCATCGCGACCGCCACCCGCCGCTGGGCCGACGTCCTGGAGGGCACGAACACGAAGGTCCGCGACACCCGCAAGACGACCCCGGGCCTGCGCTCGCTGGAGAAGTACGCGGTCCGCTGCGGCGGCGGCGTCAACCACCGCATGTCCCTGTCGGACGCGGCGCTGGTCAAGGACAACCACGTCCTCGCCGCCGGTGGCATCGCGCAGGCCTTCAAGGCCGTCCGCGAGGCCTTCCCGGACGTTCCCGTCGAGGTCGAGGCCGACACGATGCACCAGGTCCGCGAGGTCGTCGACGCGGGCGCCGACCTGATCCTGCTGGACAACTTCACCGTCCCGGAGACCGAGGAGGCCGTCACGATCGTCGCCGGCCGCGCCACCCTGGAGTCCTCGGGCCGCCTGACCCTGGAGACCGCCCGCGCCTACGCCGAGACCGGCGTGGACTTCCTGGCGGTCGGCGCCCTGACCCACTCCTCGCCGATCCTGGACATCGGCCTCGACCTGCGCGAGGCGGAGTAACCCGTGCTCCTCACCATCGACGTGGGCAACACCCATACGGTCCTGGGCCTGTTCGACGGTGACGAGATCGTCGAGCACTGGCGCATCTCGACCGACCCGCGCAGGACGGCCGACGAACTGGCCGTCCTGATGCAGGGCCTGATGGGTATGCACCCGATGCTCGGCAGCGAACTGGGCGACGGCATCCACGGCATCGCCATCTGCGCGACGGTGCCGTCGGTCCTGCACGAGCTGCGCGAGGTCACCCGCCGCTACTACGGCGACGTCCCCGCGATCATCGTGGAGCCCGGCACCAAGACGGGCGTGCCGATCCTGATGGACAACCCGAAGGAGGTCGGCGCGGACCGCATCGTCAACGCGGTCGCGGCCGTCGAGCTGTACGGGGGCCCGGCGATCGTCGTCGACTTCGGCACGGCGACCACCTTCGACGCGGTCTCCGCGAAGGGCGAGTACGTCGGCGGGGTGATCTCCCCGGGCATCGAGATCTCGATGGAGGCCCTCGGCGTCCGCGGCGCCCAGCTCCGCAAGATCGAGCTGGCCCGCCCGCGCAACGTGATCGGCAAGTCCACGGTCGAGGCGATGCAGTCGGGCGTGGTCTACGGCTTCGCGGGCCAGGTCGACGGGATCGTGACCCGCATGGCCAAGGAGCTCGCGGGCCCGGGCGGCGACCCGGCCGACGTCCGCGTCATCGCCACCGGCGGCCTCGCCCCGATCGTCCTCGGCGAGGCGGCCGTGATCGACGACCACGAGCCGTGGCTGACCCTGATCGGCCTGCGGCTGGTCTACGAGCGCAACGCGCCGAACTTCGAGTGACGGCGGCGGCCTCCGCCCTCCCGCGCGGGAGGGCGGAGGCACGCACGGTCAGGCCGAATCCTCAGCTTCAAGCTGATCGGTTAGCTTGTCGAGGTCGCACGCACATGCTCCGAGGCGGCACCGCCGAGACGGCACAGGACGGCCCAAATGCCCCGTGTTTCACCGTACTTGCAGGTGGTCGACTCCCTCCGGGCCCGCATCGAAGCGGGCGAGTGGGCGATCGGTGACAAGCTCCCCTCCCGCGCCCGCTTCGCCGACGAGTACGCCGTCGGGCAGAGCGTCACGCAGCGCGCGATGGAACAACTGATCATCGAGGGTTTCCTCGAAGGCCGCGCGGGCTCCGGCACCTACGTGCGCACCCCGCGCCGCCGCATGCGGATGCTCCGCACCCGCCGCCGCGTCCCCGGCGCCGGCAACACCTTCCGCTCCGAGGCGGCCGCGCACGGCATCGCCGCGTCCTGGGACTCCCGGACGGTCCCGCAGGCCCCGGCCCCCGAACGCATCGCCGCCCGCCTCGCCATCGAGCCCGGCGCCCCCTGCGTGATGACCCGCTACGAGTTCATGGCCGACGGCAGCCCCGCCGAACTCTCCGAGTCCTGGGAGCCGTTGGAGATCACCTCGGGCACGCCGGTCGTGCTGCCCGAGGTGGGGGACCTGCGCGGCGCCGGAGTCGTGGCCCGGATGCGGTCCATCGGCATCACCGTGGCGTCCGTGGTGGAGATCCCGCGCCCGTCCCGCGCCAACCAGGACCAGGCCAACCTCCTCGGGATCAGCCTGGGTTCGATGATCACCGAGATCGAGCGCACGTACATCGACACCGACGGCCGGCCCGTCGAAACGGCCGACCTCGTGATCCCCGACTCGCGCTACGAGATCGCGTACGCCTTCCCCGTCGACTGAGATCCGGCCGTGATTCCGGCACCATTTTTCCCGGAAATGGCTGGAGTACGCCTCTGGCGGCGATAGCGTCGCGGTCGAGAGACCCGTCCACGGCGGAGGAGCACACCATGACCGCGAACGCCCGGCCCGACTGGCGGAAGTCGTCCTACTGCGGCCCCGGGGAGGACGCCTGCGTCTACGTGGCGGCCGCGCCCGGCACGCTGGTCCGGGTGGCCGACCGGGCCGACCCCGCGCACCTGGTGATGGCCACCACGCACGCCGCCTGGGCCGACTTCGTCCGCTCGGTGAAGGCCGGCGGCTGAAGGAGAGCGGCTGAACGGACGCGGGGGGGGGGGGGGGCGCGCCGCCCCCCCCGCCCGCCCCCACACGGGGGTTTTTTGGGTTATGGCGGTTATTGGGGCCCAGGCCCCCCCCCACCGCTGCCCCCGGGGCCGGGGGGTGGGCCCCCCC
>NZ_JBHWBP010000341.1:0-8309 GCF_042735575.1 Streptomyces sp. NPDC059564
TCCGGGCTCAGGCGGTGGCCGAGCGGTACTTGCGGACGGCGAGGGTGCGGAACACCACGATGATCAGTACCGACCAGAGGATCGACGCGATCACCGGGTGCTGCATCGGCCAGGCCTGCGGCACCGGGTAGCCCTCCGGGAGGTTGCCGAAGAGTTCGCGGGCCGCCAGGACGGTCGCGCTGAAGGGGTTCCACTCGGCGATGTGCCGCAGGAAGGCCGGCATGTTGTCGGAGGGGACGAAGGCGATCGAGATGAACGTCAGCGGGAACAGCCAGATCAGCCCGCCCGAGGTGGCCGCCTCCGGGGTGCGCACCGACAGGCCGATCAGGGCGCCGATCCAGGAGAAGGCGTAGCCGAGCAGGAGCAGCAGGGCGAAGCCGCCGAGGACCTCGCCGATGCTGGTGTGGGTGCGCCAGCCGACGAGCAGGGCCACGAGCGCCAGGACGACGAGGGTGAGCGTGGTCTGGACGAGGTCGGCGAGGGTGCGGCCGGTGAGGACCGCGCCGCGGGCCATGGGCAGGGACCGGAAGCGGTCGATGAGGCCCTTGTGCATGTCGTCCGCGATGCCGGCGCCCGCTCCGGCGGTGGCGAAGGTGACGGTCTGGGCGAAGATGCCGGCCATCAGGAACTCGCGGTAGGCGGCCGGGGAGGTGTTGCCGCCGACGCTGATGGAGCCGCCGAAGACGTAGCTGAAGAGGACGACGAACATCACCGGCTGGATGACGCCGAAGATGATCATCTCGGGGATGCGGGACATCCGGATGAGGTTCCGCTTGGCGATCACCAGGGAGTCCCGGACGCCCTGGGTGATGCCGCCGCGGGGGCGGGGGGCCGCGCGTTCCACGGCCGGGGAGGTGATGGTCACTTCGCCGCCTCCTTGTGCGGGGCCTTGTCCTTGGGCGCGGCGCCGTCGGTGCCTTCGTCGTCCGGGGTGAGCGCGGCGGCGTGGCCGGTGAGGGAGATGAACACGTCGTCCAGGGTGGGGCGGCGCAGGCCGATGTCGTCGATCTCGATGCCCCGGGAGTCCAGTTCGCGGATGACCTCGGCGAGGAGTTTGGCGCCGCCGGAGACCGGGACGGTCAGCTTGCGGGTGTGCTCCTCGACGGTGGCCTCGCCCTTGCCGAAGCCGGCGAGGACCTGGCGGGCGGTGGTGATGTGCTCCCGCTCGTGGACGACGACCTCGACGCGCTCGCCGCCGGTCTGGGCCTTGAGCTGGTCGGAGGTGCCGCGGGCGATGACCTTGCCCTGGTCGACCACGGCGATGTCGTGGGCGAGGCGGTCGGCCTCCTCCAGGTACTGGGTGGTGAGCAGGAGGGTGGTGCCGCCGGCCACGAGTTCCTCGATGACGTCCCACAGGGCCTGGCGGTTGCGCGGGTCGAGGCCGGTGGTGGGCTCGTCCATGAACATCACGGGCGGGCGGACGACGAGGGCGGCGGCGAGGTCGAGGCGTCTGCGCATGCCGCCCGAGTAGGTCTTGGCGGTGCGGTCGGCGGCCTCGGCGAGGTTGAAGCGCTCCAGGAGTTCGACCGCGCGCGCCTTGGCCGCCCTGGCGCCCATCTGGTAGAGCTGGCCGACCATCTGGAGGTTCTCGCGGCCGGTGAGGTACTCGTCGACGGCGGCGAACTGGCCGGAGAGTCCTATGGAGCGGCGGACTTCGTTGGGGTGCTTGAGCACGTCGATCCCGGCGACGACGGCGCGGCCGCGGTCGGGCTGGAGGAGGGTGGTCAGGACGCGGACGGTCGTGGTCTTGCCGGCGCCGTTGGGGCCGAGCAGGCCCAGCACGGTGCCTTCGGGGACGTCGAGGTCCACGCCGTCCAGTGCCCGTACGTCGCCGAAGGTCTTCACCAGACCTTCGGCGTAGATGGCGCCTGGCATAAGGGATGCTCCCTGAGTCGATCGGGCCGCGGGGCGCGCCGAAGCCGGTGGAGAAACCGGGGCGTTCCTACGCGATTCCTGACTATGCCGGGCAGGCCTCGCCCGGCGCAACGGCACCGTATCGCGTCATATCGCGTTGCGCCATCGTCTTTTCCGAACCCGTCGCGTCCGGGCCGCCCCGGCCGCGTCCCTCAGCCCGTGACCTCGTAGCCCGCGCCGTGCAGGGTCCGGGCGACCTGCGCGCAGTGCTCGGGGCCCTTCGTCTCCAGGTGGAGTTCCACCTCGACCTCGGTGAGCGCGAGGCGCGGGTCGGTCCGTACGTGACTGACGTCCAGCACGTTCGCGTCCACCGTGCTCAGCACCCCCAGCAGGCCCGCGAGGGCCCCCGGCCGGTCGGTCACCCGCAGCCGCAGCGACAGGTAGCGCCCGGCCGCCACCATGCCGTGGCGCAGGATGCGCTGGAGCAGCAGCGGGTCGACGTTGCCGCCGGACAGGACGGCCACGACCGGACCGCCCCCGTACCGTTCGGGCTCGCTCAGCAGCGCGGCCACCGGACTGCAGCCGGCCGGCTCGACCACGAGCTTGGCCCGCTCCAGACAGAGCAGCAGCGCGCTGGAGAGCGCGTCCTCGGAGACCGTACGGACGTCGTCGAGGAGTTCGCCAATGATTTTGAAGGGGACGTCGCCGGGGCGGCCGACCTTGATGCCGTCCGCCATGGTGGTCGGGTTGTCGATCGCCACGGGGTGGCCGGCCCTCAGCGAGGGCGGGTACGCGGCCGCGCCCGCCGCCTGCACGCCGATCACCTTCACGTCCGGGCGCAGCGCCTTCACCGCGACGGCGATCCCGGCCGCGAGGCCGCCGCCGCCGATCCCGACGAGGATCGTGCGGACCTCCGGGCACTGCTCCAGGATCTCCAGGCCGACCGTGCCCTGACCGGCGATGATGTCGCGGTGGTCGAAGGGGTGGATGAACACCGCCCCGGTGCGGTCCGCGTACTCCTCGGCGGCGGCGAGGGTCTCGTCGACGACCTGGCCGTGCAGGCGCACCTGCGCGCCGTACTCCTCGGTGGCGGCGACCTTGGGCAGCGGGGCGCCGACGGGCATGAACACCGTGGAGCGGACCCCGAGCAGCGAGGAGGCGAGCGCGACGCCCTGCGCGTGGTTGCCCGCGCTGGCGGCGACGACGCCGGCCGCGCGCTGCTCGGGGCGCAGGCCCGCGATGCGCACGTACGCCCCGCGCAGTTTGAAGGAGCCGGTCCGCTGGAGGTTCTCGCACTTGAAGTGGACCGGGGAGCCGGTGAGGGCGGAAAGGTGCCGGCTGCCCTCCATCGCGGTGACCCGGGAAACGCCGGAGAGCATCTTCTGGGCCCCCCGGACGTCGTCGAGGATGACCTGCGGGACGGGCTGGGGCACGCGGTAGTTCATGCGGCCAGTCTCGCAGCCCGCGGAGGTCCCGGCTCAGGGGCGAAATCTCGCCATGCGGAACGCCGGTGGGGTGCCCGGCCCCAGGCTCCGTACGAGTTCTCGTAGGCGGCGTACGAGCCGCCGTACGGCCGCGTACTCTGTCCCCCATCCTTGTCGGCCCCATGCGAAGAGAGCCCACGGCCATGCCCACCATCCCGGCCAGTTCCGACCTGCCCGCGGCGGCCGAAGCGCCCGCCGGATCCGGTCTCCTCGACGCGCTCCAGCACCAGGTGGCGGTCTTCGCGCGGCGGGCCGAGCAGACCCGCCTGGGCGGCGTCGGCCAGGCCCGCAACTCGATGGACCGCGCCGCGTACCTGCTGCTGAACCGCCTCGACCTGGAAGGCCCGATGGGCGTGAAGGCGCTGGCCGGCGGGATGGGCATCGACTCGTCCACCGTCACCCGGCAGGTCGCCCCGCTCGTCGACAGCGGCCTGGTCAAGCGCACCTCGCACCCCGAGGACGGCCGGGCGGTGGTGCTCGCGCTGTCCGCGCGGGGGCTGGCGCGGCTGGAGGAGGTCCGCGCTTCGCGGCGGGAGCTGATGGTGCGGGTGACCGAGGGCTGGGCAGAGGAGGAGCGCGAGGTGTTCACGACGCTGCTGACCCGCTTCAACGTGTCCCTGTCGGAGCTGATGGCCGCGGCGGCCGAGGGCGGTCCGGCCTCCTGAGCCGGTGTCCGTGATCCGGCCGCGTCCGACCCCTTGACCGGGGTGGTGGCACCGGCCCCACCATGGGTGCCGTGGACCGGCGTTCGGGGCGGGACCCGGAGTTCGAGGCCTTCGTCGCGGGCGCGGCGGGGCGGCTGCTGCACGTCGCCGTCCTGCTGACCGCGGAGCCGCTGTCCGGGGCACCTGCCGGGGCGCCGTCCGCGGCGCCCGCCGCGCGCCGGATCCTGGCCGGGGCGCTGGCCCGTACGTACGCGCACTGGGAGCGGCTGCGCGGCGACGACCCGTACGACCACACCCGCCGGGAGCTCTGCGCGGCGTACGCCCGCACGGCCCGGCGGCTGGGCCCGGGCACGGGGGTGCTGGCGCGGCTGAGCCCGCTGGAGCGGCTCGTCCTGGTGATGCGGATCTACGAGGGCGTCGCGGAGGAGGTCACGGCCGCGCAGCTGGGACTGGCGCCGGAGCGGGTCGAGGCCGTCTGCCACCGGGCGGTGGCCGCGCTGCGCCGGGCCCGGTCGAGGGAGGCCGCATGAGCCCCCTCGACCGGAAGGAAGCCCAGGTCAGAGCGCTGCTGGAGGGGCCGCACCCGGCGGTCCCGGCCGGTCTGGCGGCGGCCGCCGCGGTGCGGGGCAGGCGCATGCTGCGCCGCCGCCGCGCGCTGCGCCGGTTCGGCTGGACGCTGTTGTGCGCGGCGGCGCTGGCCTTCACGGTCTGGGCGGTGCTGACGCGGCCGTGGGTCACGCCGCCGAGCGGTGTCTCCCCGCCCCTGGAGGGCTGGTAGGCCTCCGGGGGCGGGGACGACGGGCTTAACCCAGGGCCTGGGTGAGGTCCGCGATGAGGTCGTCGGCGTTCTCGATGCCGACGGAGACGCGGATCAGGTCCGCCGGGACCTCCAGGGCCGAGCCGGCCACCGAGGCGTGGGTCATGCGGCCCGGGTGCTCGATGAGGGACTCGACGCCGCCGAGGGACTCGGCCAGGGTGAAGATCTTGGTGCGGCCGCAGACCGCGACGGCCTCTTCCTCGCCGCCGGCGACCTGGAAGGAGACCATGCCGCCGAAGTTGCGCATCTGCTTGGCGGCGACCTCGTGGCCCGGGTGCTCGGGCAGGCCCGGGTAGAGGACCTTGGTGACCTTCGGGTGGCGCTGGAGCACCTCGACGATCTTCGCGGCGTTCTCGGCGTGCCGGTCCATGCGCACGGCGAGGGTCTTGATGCCGCGCAGCACGACCCAGGAGTCGAAGGGGCCGGCGACGGCGCCCATCGCGTTCTGGTGGTAGGCGAGTTCCTCACCGAGGGCCTCGTCGGCGGTGACGAGGGCGCCGCCGACGACGTCGGAGTGGCCGCCCATGTACTTGGTCAGCGAGTGCACGACGACGTCGGCGCCGAGCGCGAGGGGCTGCTGGAGGTAGGGGGACGCGAAGGTGTTGTCGACGACCAGCTTGGCGCCGGCCGTGCGCGCGATGTCGGCGACCATCGCGATGTCGGTGATGCCGAGGAGCGGGTTCGAGGGGGTCTCGACCCAGATGAGCTTGGTCTTCGGGGTCAGGGCCGCGCGCACGGAGTCCGCGTCGGAGGTGTCGGCCACCGACCACTCGACGCCCCAGCGGGACACGACCTTCGCGAAGAGGCGGAACGTGCCGCCGTACGCGTCGTTGGGGATGACCACGTGGTCGCCCGGGGAGAGCAGCGTGCGCAGCAGGCAGTCCTCGGCGGCGAGCCCGGACGCGAAGGCGAGGCCGCGCCGGCCGCCCTCCAGCGCCGCGAGGTTCTCCTCCAGCGCGGTACGGGTCGGGTTGGCGCTGCGGCTGTACTCGTAGCCTCCGCGCAGTCCGCCCACGCCGTCCTGCTTGTACGTGGACACCTGGTAGATCGGGGGGACGACCGCGCCGGTCTGCGGGTCCGCGGTGTTGCCCGCGTGGATCGCGCGGGTCTCGAAGCTCTGGTGCTCGTGGCTGTCGTCGCTCATGGGCAGATGCTATGCCCCGACCGGGGCGGAGTCCTCTCCTGGCCTGACGGTGCGCTGCCGGTGCGCTGACCGGGGAGCGGGGCGAGGCGAGGGGCGGGGTGAGGGGCGGGGTGAGGGGGGGGCGGGGCATTGGCCTTTCCCCGGCCGTGTCTGGTTCGCTGGAGGGCATGCAGATTATCTGGGTCCTGATGGGACTCGCCCTGGTCGCGGCCATGACGTTCCAGTTCGTACGGGCCCGGCGCGGCGGTGGCGGCCCCCGCCAGGTCGCGCCCGGCAGCCCCGACGCGGCCGACCCCGCGGACTACGGGTTCGCCCTGCAGGAGGAGCTGGACATCCGGGTGCCCGGGCCCGACCAGGACCTGATGGACGCGCTGGGCAACGTCCAGCGCAGCGGCGGGTGGCAGGCGGCCTCGGCGCTGCTGGCCGGCACTCCGAAGGAGGGCGAGCCGCGCTGGCAGCGCGTCCAGGCCTTCGGCGGGGCGGCCGCGCTGGAATTGGTGCAGCAGCCCGGCGCCGGCGCTGCGTGGCTGAAGGCGTGGCGGCTGGAGGCGGAGAAGGACGCGGGCGGCGCCCAGGTGCACGCGGAGCTGCTGGTGCAGCAGGCGTGGCGGCACTCGGGCGGAGTGGGGTCCGAGGACCACCGGATCATCCTGGAGGAGGCCCGGGCGGCCTGCCGCAAGGCGACGCTGCTGGCGCCCGGCGACCCGGTCCCGTTCATCACGGAGCTGGCCATCGCGCGGGCACTGGGGTATTCCGAGGCGGACTTCGACGTGCTGTGGGCGAAGGTGATGGACCTCGCCCCGGCGCACATGGGCGCGCACATCGCGGCCCTGCACTACTGGTGCGAGAAGTGGCACGGCTCGCGGGAGAAGGCCGACGCCTTCTCGCACGCCGCGGCGGCCCGCGCCCCGCGCGGCTCCCTGCTCGCGGCGCTGCCGCTGTTCGCGGTGTACGAGCACCTGCCCGAGGTGGTCCTCGTGAACAGCTTCTGGCAGAGCGCGGTCGTCACGCGGGCGGTGGAGGGCGCGCTGTACGCGGTGCACTCGGCGCGGGCCGACGACCCGATGCTGGCGCACGTACGGCACCTGCTGCTGCTGTTCCTGGTGAACATGGAGCGCTGGGCGGAGGCGATGGAGCAGGTCCGGCACGTGGACGGCTGCGTGGGCGCCCTGCCGTGGTCCGCCTCCCCGGACCCGGCCGCCTCGTACGCGGTGTACCGCGCCCTGGCCGTGGCCGGCTACGAGGCCAACGGCGGCTCCCCGGCCACCCTCCCCCACTGACCCTCCGCCGGGGGCGCGGACTCCTGAACGGGTGGGCCGGGTAAGGGGATCGGGGGCGGGGCCCGCGGGAACGGGCTGGTGGGCGGGCCGGGCGGGGGCCGGCGGAGTTGCCGTGCGTACGGTTCAGGCCGCATGATTCCGGCCGTGATCGTCCGCCGCGCCTCCCGCGCGGGGCCGCCTCGCCACCCGTACCACTCGTCCCTGGGGGGATCCGTCCTGATGGGCGCTTCACTACGCGCGCTGCGCGCTCTCGTCCTGCTCGCGGGCTTCTACCTGCTCAGCCTGGTCCTGCTCGGCCTCCTCGGCCTCGCCGACTGGGCCGTCCTGCACTGGCTGAGCGGCCCCGCCGCCGCCAAGCTCGTCCTCGTCACCGTCGTCCTCGCCTTCCCGATCCTGCGCGGCATGTTCATGCTCCGCACCCCCCGCTCCGAGCCGGCGGCGGGCGTACCCGCCACCGAGGAGCACGAAGGCGCGCTGTGGCGGGCCGTACGCGAGATCGCCGCGGAGGTCGGCACCCGCGCACCCGACGAGATATGGCTGACCGACGAGGTCAACGCCTCCGTCTCCGAGGACGCCCGGCTGCTGGGCCTGCGCCCCGGCACCCGCCGCCTCTACCTCGGCCTGCCCCTGATGGCGGGCCTGGACGAGATGCAGATGCGCGCCGTGCTCGCCCACGAGATGGGCCACTACGCCAACCTCGACACCCGCCTCACCCCGCTGATCCGGCGCGGCCACGCCCAGCTGGTCCGTACCGTCACGCACTTCCACGAGCAGGCCGACAAGAAGGAGGCCAAGGAGCGCGCCCGGCAGGAGAAGCGGGCCGAGAAGCGGACCGCCCAGGGCAAGAAGGCCAAGGAGATCGACACCGCGGGCGAGGGGATCAGCTACCGCGCCATGGCCCGGCTGTACACCCTCTACGCGAAGTTCTACCTGCGGGCCACCCTCGCCGGCTCCCGCCGCCAGGAGCTCGCCGCCGACCTCGCGGCCGTCCGCGTCGGCGGCCGTGACGCCGCCGCCTCCGCGCTGCGCGAGCTGCACGTCCTCGACCCGGCGCACGACTTCTAC
>NZ_JBHWBP010000342.1:0-8260 GCF_042735575.1 Streptomyces sp. NPDC059564
CCCCTGAGGGGAGCCGGGCCTTCCGGCTGGGGCGGGTGGAGGACCGCCCGGCAGCAGGGGCTCTCATGTCACATTCCCGGCGGCTGCCCTGTCCTCCCTCCAGAAGCATCCGCCGGAAGCCTGGAGGCCCGACATGACCGCCCGCATCTCGCTCACCCCGCCGCGCACCCTGCTGAACCGCATCGGCTCCTGGTACTCCCGGCGGATGTACGGCCAGGTGCTCGACCCCGGGCTCGCGGTCGGCCACAACCGGAAGGTGCTGCTCGCCTACGTCGGGCTGGAGCGCTCCGCCGCCAAGTGGAACGCCCTGGAGCCGGCCCTGAGGCATCTCGCCGTGATGGCCACCGCGGCCCGGATCAACTGCTCCTGGTGCCTGGACTTCGGCCACTGGGAAGGCGGCGAACTCGGCCTGCCGCTGGACAAGATCTCCCTGGTGCCGCAGTGGCGGGAGCACCACGAGGCGTTCACGGGGCTGGAACTCCAGGTCATGGAGTACGCCGAGGCCATGACCGACACCGAGCCCCACGTCACCGACGAACTCGCCGAGGCGCTGCTCGGGCGGCTGGGCGAGGCCGCCTTCGTGGAACTCACCGCCATGGTCGCCCTGGAGAACTGGCGGTCCCGGATGAACAGTGCCTTCGGCCTGACCAGCCAGGGCTTCTCCGAGGCCTGCGCGGTACCGTCTCGTTCATGATCGACACAGCCGTCTTCGAACAGCACCGACCGATGCTCTTCGGCATCGCCTACCGGATGCTCGGCAGCGTCGCGGACGCCGAAGACCTGGTCCAGGACACCTGGCTCCGCTGCAGCCAGGTGTCCGGCCGGATCGACAATCCGGTCGGCTACCTGGCCCGTACGGTCACCAACCTCGCGCTCAACCGGCTGACTTCGGCCGCCGTCAAACGGGAGCAGTACGTCGGCCCCTGGCTGCCCGAGCCGCTCGTCACCGTGCCGGACGCCACCGGGGACACGGAGGTGGCCGAGTCGGTCTCGCTCGCCATGCTCGTGGTTCTGGAGAGCCTCTCACCGCTGGAGCGGGCGGTCTTCGTGCTCAAGGAGGTCTTCGGCTTCTCCTACCGGGAGATCGCCGGGACGCTCGACCGTACCGAGGTCTCGGTGCGCCAGGTCGGCTCCCGGGCCAAGTCGCACGTCCAGGCGCGCCGGCCGCGCTACGCGGCCCCGGCCGAGGTGAGGCGGCAGGTCACCGACGAGTTCCTCGCCGCGTGCCTCGGCGGCGACCTGAACCGCATGCTGGAACTGCTCGCCCCCGACGTCACCGCGTGGAACGACGGCGGCGGAAAGGTCAAGGCGGCCCTGCGCCCGCTGCACGGCGCCGAGAACGTGGCCCGCTTCCTCGCGGCCGTGCTCGCCCAGCCGATGGAGGACCCGCGCCTGGTGGCCGTCGACGTCAACGGCTCGCCGGGCCTGCTGCTCACCGCGGCCGGACGGCCCGACAGCGTCGCCTGTGTGGAGGTGGAGGACGGCCGGATCACCGAGATCCGGGTCATCCGCAACCCCGACAAGCTCCGCCACCTGGCCTGACCAGCCGCCGCGGGCTACGGCTGGGGCTCGAAGTCCCAGTAGGGGCGGGTCTGTTGGCGGGCCGAGACCGTGTGGACGTGTTGGGGGCCCAGGGTGCGGGTGAGGGAGCGGAGGCCGGCCTCCTCGTGTTTGGACGCCTCCGTGTCCTCGCGTACGGACCGGAGGTCCGCGGCCAGGCCGATCTGCGCGCTGAGCGTCATCGGGTGGTCGGGGCCGAGGACCCGTTCCGCGTCGCGCAGGGTCTCCCGGCCCAGGTCCACCGCGGCCTCCAGGCGGCCGGTGATGTTGCGGTGCCCGGTGGTGTTCAGGGCGCAGCCCAAGGTCCAGGGGTGCCGGTCGCCGAGCGCGCCCCGCATGCCGACCAGGGCCTGTTCCGCGAGGTTGAGGGCCTCCGTCCGCTCCCCCTGGGCGCGCAGCACGAGCGCGAGGTTGCCGACGGTGCCGATGCTGTACGGGTGGGCGAGCCCCAGCTGGGACTGGTAGCCGCGGACGACCTCCTCGGAGATCCGGCGGGCCTCCTCGATGTCCCCGTACTCGCGGAGGTAGGTGGCGTAGTCGGAGGCGACCATCAGGGTCCAGGGGAACTCGGCCCCGAACACCCGGGTGGAGCGTTCCAGGACGCTGCGCAGCCGGGATCCGGCGCCGGGGATGTCCCCGGAGCGGCGCAGGCACTGGCCGAGGTTGTGCTCGGCGCGCAGGGTCTGGGGGTGGTTGGCGCCGAGGACCTGGATGTGGAGCTTGAGGCCCTGTTCCTGGCGGGCGAGGGCCTCGCGGTAGCGGCCCATCAGGCGCAGGCCCATGGCGCAGCCGATGCCGGAGGAGAGGGTGGCGATGTGCCGGACCCGCAGGACCCGTTCGCGGCGGCGCAGGGTGTCCAGGTCGGTGTCGTAGGCCTCCTGGTAGCGGCCGAGCAGGCGCAGCGCGACGGCGACGTTGTTCTGGGCGTTGAGGGTGGTGGAGTCGTCCTCGCCGAGGAGTTCGCGGTAGGTGGCGAAGGCGTGCTCCAGGAGTTCGCGGGCCCGGCCGAACTTGGCGGTGCTGAGCAGGACTCCGGCGTAGGTGCTGGTGGCGCGCAGGGTTTCCAGGTCGCGGTCGCCGCGTTCGGCGACGAGCCGGTCGGCGACGGAGCGGGCCAGGGTCTCGGCCCGCCGGAAGTGGCCGAGCATGCGCAGGGCGCCGCCGTAGTGGTAGCTGAGCTCGCGGACCTGGTCGTGGTCGTCGCCGAGCATGGCCCGCCAGACACCGTCGGTCTGTTCGGACAGCCGCAGGCAGGTGCGGTACTCGCCGGCCAGGATCAGGTAGCGCAGGCAGTGCAGCAGGAAGTTCTGGATACGGGGGTTGCTGCTGGTCAGGACGCCGGCGGAGTCCAGGTGCGGGATGAGTTCGGCGTACCGGGGCCAGAGCCGGGAGTCGGTGGGGCGGCCTGGGTCGGCGGCGGCGAGGACCTGGCGGACGGCGCGGGAGAGCTGGTCGGCCTCCTCCTCGGCGAGGTTCTCCCGGACGATGTTGTGGACCATGCTGTGCAGCTGCACGGTCTCCAGGCCGCCGCCCTCCTCCACGGAGAGGTCGGAGTACTCCAGGCGTACGACGGAGAACTGGACGAGCTTGTTGAGGGCCGCGTTCCAGCGGATCTGGTCGTTGATCAGCCCGGCGAGGTGCTCGGGCACGTCGTCGGCGGGGAACTCGCGCAGCAGCCGCAGCGGGACCCGGCCGGGGGCGAAGAAGACGAACAGCCGCAGCAGCGCGAGGGCGTCGGGGAAGTTCTCGCGGACGTTGTTGAGGAGTAGGGCCAGCGCGGTCGGGAAGGGCAGCGGGTAGTCGTCGGAGAGGGTGACGGCCTCGTGGGAGTCCAGCCGGTGCTGGAGGAGGTCGAGGTACTCGCCGACGCGCATCGGGGAGTCCGCGAGCCAGCCGGCGGTCTGGTCGAGGGCGAGGGGGTAGTCCTCCAGCGCCTCGGCGAGCTGGTCGGCCTCCTCGCCGGTGAGGCGCAGGGCCCGGCGGCGGATGAAGGTGATGGACTCCGGGCGGGCGTAGAGGGGGACTTCGACGAGGCTGGTGTGCCGGGCGGCCCACTCACGGTTGCGGGAGGTGATGATCACGTCGCCGGCGCCGGAGGGCAGCAGGTCGGTGAGGTCGTCGGGGTTGTCGCAGCCGTCGAACACCATCAGCCAGCGGTGGTACGGGGATCCGCGCCGCAGCGCCTCCAGGACGGCCCGGATCTGCTCGCCGTAGCTGCCGGCGCCGCGCGGCAGGCCGAGGGCGGGGGCCAGGTCGGCGAGGCGTTCGCGCAGGGTGGGCCGGTCCTCGGCGGGGACCCACCACACGACGTCGTACTCGGAGGCGAAGCGGTAGGCGTACTCGGTGGCGACCTGGGTCTTGCCGACTCCGGAAAGCCCCAGGAGGGTGACGGTGGACGCGCCGGGCGGGGCCTCGGTGAGGGCGGCCCGCAGGCGGCCGATGACGTCGTTGCGGCCGGTGAAGCGCGGGTTGCGGCGCGGGACCCGGCCCCAGATCTCGGGCGGGTCGTTGGGGAAGCGGGGGCCGCGGCGGCCGCTCTCGGTGCCGATCCGCTCGGTGGGCAGCTCCAGGCGGCGCAGCACCCGGTACTCGGCCTCGTAGGCGTCCAGGCCCCACAGGTCGGTCTTCTCCAGCGCGGCCACCGCGCTGGGCAGTGGGGCGTCGGTGAGGCAGACGGCGGCGAACCGGTCGGGGTGGGCCTCGGTGACGGCGCGCAGGGCGGTGTTCCACTCGTCGTCGGTGTGGGTGCCCGCGGAGAAGTAGCGCTCGCTGAGGACGAGGACGACCTTGCCGCCCGCCCGGGGGAGGTCGTCCAGGGCCTCGGCGAGGCCGGGACTGGTCTGCGGGTCCCAGCGCTGGAGCGCGACGCGGTGGCCGTGCTCCTCCAGGCGGTGGGCGATCCACACCGCCCAGGGGCGGTTGAAGCCCGCGAAGCTGATGACGAAGCGCTGCGGCTGGGCGGCTCCGTCGCGGTCGGATCGCGTACCGGTACCGGTCATGCGGCCGTCTCCCTGGGGTCCGGGCGGTGGACGGGATGTGAGGCGGTGCGGAGGGGCGGTGCGGAGGGGCTGTACGGAGGCGCTGGCTTGAAAGGTACCGCAGCGGACGGCCCCTCAGACCTGTACGAATGGGGCGAGTTCGGGGTGGGCCTCGCACCAGGCGCGACGTTCCCGGTCGAGGGCGCGCCGGGCGGTGGCGTGCTGGTCCCCGGGGGGCGGAAGTGCGTCCATGGCCCGCTCGGCGGCGGCCATTGCGTCGACGAACTCACGTCCGGTGGCCGTCAGTTGGGGATGCTCCCGCAGGACGGGGAGGACGGCGGCGACCTGCGCGCGGATCCGGGCGTGCTGGGCCCAGGCGCCGCGGGCCCCGTAGAGCGCGGCGCGCTGCCAGTACCCGGCGAGGGCCAGGTGGGCGTACGCCCCGTGGAGCAGGCCTTCCAGCGGCCTGGGGTCGCTGCGCCAGGGGGCCCAGTGCCGCGGGGTGCGGTCGGCGGTGTGCAGGGTGAGGATGTCGGCGAGCGCGGCCAGTTTGCCGTGCTGCACCTCGTGGACCAGGGTCGCGGCCAGGGCGGGCGGGGCCTGGGCGCGGGCCAGGACGGAGCCGGCGGCCGCGGGGAGGGTGGCGCCGCTGGAGCGGGTGCCGCCCGCGAGGGGGACCACGGAGCGCAGCAGGAGGCCGATCTCCTCGGCGCGGGTGGAGTCGTAGCGCTCCAGCAGGGTGAGGGCGCCGGACCACTGGGTGTCCCAGCGCTTGTGGCCCTTGGGGGTGAGCCGGCGGGCCGGGCGCACGGGCGCCGGGTGCGGGGCGGCCGGGGCGCGGTAGGGGTCGAGGTCGTCGAGGGAGGTCCGGCCGCCGGGCAGGGCGTGCAGCGGGAGGGTGGCGCCGGTGTCCCAGGAGCGGTCGGTCAGGGCCAGCGGGCCGGGCCGGTCGGGGCGCAGCAGCCCGAGGGTGGGCAGGGCGAGGCGGCCCTGGACGGGGCGCAGGGTGGTCTTGAACGCGATCCGGGCGCGCAGTGCGGCGGCGACGGCGAGCGCCCCGAAGTGGCCGAGATCGGGCGGTGGCCCCTGGGGCGAGTGCAGGCGGCGCAGGGTCTCCTCGGCCCAGACGCCGGTGGCGGGGTAGTGCAGGACGTCGCGCACGGCCTCGGGGTCCTGGCGTTCGGCCTCCTCCAGCAGCGCCCAGCGCTCGGCGCTCTCGGCGCCGGGGGCGGCGTCGAGTACGGCGCGCAGCAGCAGGAGCCGCTTGGAGCGGCGTACGTCGCGCACGAGGCGGATGCCTTCGGCGGAGGGCTCGGTGGAGGCGAGCTCGCGGAGGGTGTGCGAGCTGACGGTGAAACGGGGGAGCGTGGTGATGCCTGAGGGGTCCCGGGGGCCTGTGGGGCTCGCCGGGCCGTCGGGGCCTTCGGGGCCTGTGGGGCTCGCGGGGCCGTGGGGGCTTTCGGGGCGGGTCTGTTGGGCGGGGACGCCGGGGCGCCGGTCGGGGCGCGTTCCGGCTTCGCCCCCGGCCGCCGCCTCCGCTCCGGCGGCGGCCGCGGCTTGCGTACGGTGGGTCATGACGCGGCCCGTCCCGTCGTCGCGGCCGTGTGCAGGGCCCGGGCGATGTGCCGGATGACGGCCTGGAGGTCGGCGCAGTACACGGACGGCCCGCGGAAGCCCTCCCCCGCCCGGTAGCGGTGCGGGTAGTGCCCGCCGCCGCACACCTCGACGAGTTCGCAGGCCCGGCAGGCGTCCGCGAGGGCGTCCCGGCCGAGCTGGCGGGCGGCGAAGCCGGGGTGGTCGAGCAGCTGGTCGAAGCTGTGGGTGTCGAGGGTCATGCCGGTCGCGGCGGCCCCTTCGTAGGCGGACTTCAGGGAATCGGCCTGTTCGATGGCGCCGTCGGTCTCGATGACGGCGGTGGTGGCGGGGGCCAGGCCCAGGGTCTCGGTGGCTTCGGGCAGGCCCAGCAGCAGCGCGAGGACCTCCTCGAAGAGCCGGATCCGGGTGCGCCGCACCCCGTCGTGCCACCAGCGTTCGAAGACGGCCAGCAGCCAGTCCGCGTACGGGGTCCCGTGCGCGGTGCGGCCGGGCGGCGGGGTGCTCCAGTTGGCCAGGGGCAGCAGCAGGCCGATGCTGGGCGGGGCGAACGCCAGCAGGGACTCGTACGTCTCCACCGGGTCCTGGGCGAGGTCCACCACGCACAGCACCCCGGCGTAGCTCCCGGGGTGCCGGGCGAGCAGCCTCAGCCCGCGGGCGGCCGCGCCGAAGCCGGGCCGCCCGGCGTGGTCCACGCGGCGGGCGTTGTGCGCGGGCAGTCCGCCGTCGAGGCTGACGCCGACCCGGATCCCGGCGGCGGACAGGGCGGCGATCCGCCCCCGGGTGAGGAGGGTGCCGTTGGTCTGGACGCTCGCGGTGACCCGGGTACGGGGCGCGCGGCGGGCCAGGGCCGCCCGTACCGCCTCGACGGGCGCGGCCAGTTCGGCGGGCGCGGCCAGGAGGGGTTCGCCGCCGTGCAGGACGAGGTCCACGCGGGGCAGTTCGTGGGCGGCGGCGTGGTCGGCGATCCGTTCGGCGGCGCGCAGGGCGGTGGCCCGGGTCATGACGGCGGGGCGGGTGCGCCAGCTCTGGTCGGCCATCTCGTAGACGTAGCAGTAGGTGCACGCGAGGTTGCAGCGGCTGTGGGTCTTGAGGACGAACTGCCTGACCGGCTGCGGGCGGTGTCCGGCGGCGCGCAGGGCGGGCACGTCGAGGCGGGCGTACGGCCAGGGGGCGTGGCGGACGTGGTGCGCGTGGCGGGCGTACGGGTCGGGGCTCCGGTGCGCGGGCGGCACGGAACCGCTCGTGCTCGCTCGGCTCATCGCCTGTACCTCCCTCCCCCGGCCGGCGCCTCCGGATGGAGTCCGGCGGACTGCCCATCCCTGCCCTTCGGACGGGCCCGGCTAACGGCGGAAAGTGGTCAACTCCGGCGGGTGCGGGGTCAGGTGACGCCCGAGTCGAAGGCGTTCAGGATCTCGGCGGGGTGGGTGACGCGCTCCACCATGCCCTCGATCACCTCGGCCAGCACCGGGTGGCCGATGCCGCGCAGCGCGGCCAGGTCGAGCCCGGAGAGGTCCGGGAGCTGCCCGGGGCACGGGCGGGCGGGTGCCGTCGCCGCCGCCGCTTCCTGACGTCCGCTCACCATGGGCTGCCCGTCCCTTGTCGTGTGGTCGGTCCAGTGCCTTTTCCCACCGCCCGGCGGGGGGAAACGGATCAGAGGCCCTCCTCCAGGGCGCGGATCCGCTCCTGGAGCGTGGCGACGGCGCGGATCGCGGCGGGCGGTCCGTCCGCCGACGGGTCGAGGCGCCGGCGCAGTTCCAGGGCGCCCCGATAGGCGTCGAGGGCGGCCCGCGGGCGCGCGAGCCGCTCCAGGACCTCCCCGCGCAACTCCTGGGCGCGGGCCGCCAACTGAAGGGCCGCGTCGTGGCGTTGGCCCCGCCCGGCGGGCCGGGCGGCGGCCAGTTCGACATCCCGGCCGGCGGGCCTGTCGGCATCCCGGTCGGCGACCCGCTCGGCGGCTCGGTCGGTGACCCGGCCGGCGGGCCGGTCGGCGGCTCGGTCGGCGGGCCAGGCGGCGTCTCGGTCGGCGGGCCGGGCGGCGGGCCAGCTGGCGGGCCGACCGGCGACCCGGTCGGCGACCCCATCGGCGTCTCGGTCGGCGTCTCGGTCGGTGCCCCGCTCGGCGGCTC
>NZ_JBHWBP010000343.1:0-8148 GCF_042735575.1 Streptomyces sp. NPDC059564
CCCGAGACCGGGACCCGGGCCCCGTGGGCCGGCACCAGGGCCGGGGTCGAGGCGGGGTGTCGTCCGGGATATAAAACGTGATGTGTTGGCGCGCGGTGCCGCCCGCACACTCTGATCCGGATCGGGCGCCATACATCATGCCTATCCCGGACGGCACCCCGCCCCGGCCCCGGCCCATCCCCGACCCGCCCGGCCAGGGCAACGGCAACGGCTCCGACCCCGCCCGACCAGGGCAGCCCCACCCTCACCACCCCCTCCGGAGGAGACATGGCCCCACTAGTGCACGCCGCCGCCCAGGCACCCGGCATCACCACGCTCACCCTCGACTCCCCGGCCAACCGCAACGCCCTCTCCACGGCCCTGGTCGCCGAACTCCGCGCCGCCCTCGCCACCGCCGCCGCCGACCCCGGGACCCGGGCGGTCGTCCTCACCCACACCGGCACCACCTTCTGCGCGGGCGCCGACCTCAAGTCCCCCTGCGACCCCGCCGACTTCCTCGCCCTGCTCCGCGAACTCACCGAGCTCCCGAAGCCGGTCGTGGCCCGCGTCACCGGACACGTCCGCGCCGGCGGCCTCGGCCTGCTCGGCGCCTGCGACATCGCCGCAGCCGGCCCGCAGTCCTCGTACGCGTTCACCGAGACCCACCTCGGCCTGGCCCCCGCAGTGATCTCGATGACCCTGCTGCCGCGCCTCGACCCCCGCGCGGCCTCCCGCTACTTCCTGACGGCCGAGCCCTTCGACGCGGCGGAAGCCGCCCGCATCGGCGTACTCACCCTGCACACCACAGGGGACCTGGACGCAGCCCTCCACCCCCTCCTCGACGGCCTCCGCAAAGCCTCACCCCAGGCCCTGGCCGAAACCAAGACCCTGGTCACCGCCGGAGTCCGCGAGGCCCTCGCCCGCAACGGCACCCGCCTGACGGAACTCTCCGCCCGCCTCTTCGCCTCCGACGAGGCCCGCGAAGGCATCACCGCCCGCTTCGAACGCCGGGACCCCTCATGGGCACGCTGACCGACCCCACGCACGGCACCCCGCAGGGGACCCGCCAGGAACCCAAGCAGGCCCGCAGCCGGGTCACCCGCCGCCACCTCCTGGAGGCGGCGGTCTCCTGCCTCGCCGACCACGGCTGGGCGGGCTCCACCGTCGGCGTCGTGGCCGAACGCGCCGGGGTCTCGCGGGGCGCCGCGCAGCACCACTTCCGGACCCGGGAGGACCTCTTCACGGCAGCCGTCGAGTACGTCTCCGAGGAACGCTCCACCGCCCTGCGCGAGCTCTTCCACTCCGCCCCGGCCCCGCGTCCGGCGGTCGTCGAGGCCCTGGTCGACCTGTACACCGGCGCGCTCTTCCGGGCCGCGCTCCAGCTGTGGGTCGCCGCCTCCAACGAGGAGCAGCTGCGCCCCCGCGTCACCGAGCTGGAGGCCCGCGTGGGCCGGGAGACCCACCGCATCGCCGTGGAGCTGCTGGGCGCCGACGAGTCGGTGCCCGGCGTACGGGAGACCGTGCAGGGCCTCCTCGACATGGCCCGGGGCCTCGGCCTGGCCAACGTCCTCACCGACGACGCCGCCCGCCGGGCCCGCGTGGTGGCCCAGTGGTCCCGGATCATCGAGGCGGCCCTCACGTGAAAGGGCGCCGCACCCAACCGGCGCGGCGCCCTCACAAAAACCGGCCCAGCCGGCTCAGGCGGTCTCAGCGATATCGGCATACCCCTCGATGTCCGCCGGATTCCGCCGCCCCGGCCCGATGTACCGCGCCGACGGCCGCACCAGCCGCCCGGTGCGCTTCTGCTCCAGGATGTGCGCCGACCACCCGGCGGTACGGGCGCAGCTGAACATGGAGGTGAACATGTGCGCCGGAACCTCCGCGAAGTCCAGCATGATCGCGGCCCAGAACTCCACGTTGGTCGCCAGCACCCGGTCGGGACGGCGGGCGTGCAGCTCCTCCAGAGCGGCCTTCTCCAGCGCGGCGGCCACCTCGTAGCGCGGCGCGTCCAGCTCCTTGGCCGTACGCCGCAGCACGCGGGCGCGGGGGTCCTCGGCGCGGTAGACGCGGTGCCCGAAGCCCATCAGCCGCTCGCCCTGGTCCAGGGCCTTCTTCACGTACGCCACGGCGTCGCCGGTGCGCTCGATCTCCTCGATCATGCCGAGCACCCGCGAGGGCGCCCCGCCGTGCAGCGGACCGGACATGGCCCCGACCGCGCCCGACAGCGCGGCCGCGACGTCGGCACCGGTCGACGCGATGACGCGCGCGGTGAACGTGGAAGCGTTCATCCCGTGCTCGGCGGCCGAGGTCCAGTACGCGTCGACGGCCTTGACGTGCCGCGGGTCGGGCTCGCCCCGCCAGCGGATCATGAACCGCTCGACGACGGACTCGGCCTTGTCGATCTCGCGCTGCGGCACCATCGGCAGGCCCTGGCCGCGGGCGGACTGGGCGACGTAGGACAGCGCCATGACGGCGGCCCGCGCGAGGTCGTCGCGGGCGGTCTCCACGTCGATGTCGAGCAGCGGTTTCAGGCCCCACACGGGCGCGAGCATGGCGAGCGCGGACTGCACGTCGACGCGGATGTCGCCGGAGTGCACCGGGATGGGGAAGGGTTCGGCGGCCGGCAGGCCGGGGTTGAACGCACCGTCGACCAGCAGGCCCCAGACGTTCCCGAAGGAGACGTGGCCGACGAGATCCTCGATGTCGACCCCGCGGTAGCGGAGCGATCCGCCTTCCTTATCCGGTTCGGCGATCTCGGTCTCGAACGCGACGACCCCTTCGAGCCCGGGTACGAAATCGGACATCAGGCGGCTCCTCAGATAGTGCGAACACGCGCGGCTCCCGGCGTGATTCGCGGTCCGGCGCGGTCATCCCCGTTGATGCCCGGCACGGCCGATGGTCATCCGTGCGGGGACCCTCGGACCGGCCCCAAGATTTTGTCCGCTCCGCCTGGGCTTCGGAAGCGTGACATACGGCACACCCGGCGCCGCCGGACTGCGGCAGGATGGCCCGCGTGACCGATCAGGACCTTGACCCCGCCGTCATGCGCAAGCAGTACCGCTCCCAGATCGTCGAGGAGGGCACCCTCGCCGACACGCCCATGGCGCAATTCGCCCGCTGGTTCCAGCAAGCCGCCGACGCACACGTCTTCGAACCCAACGCGATGATCGTCTCGACCGCCACCCCCGGGGGACGCCCCAGCTCCCGCACGGTGCTGCTCAAGCAGTTCGACGAGCGGGGCTTCGTCTTCTTCACCAATTACGGCTCCCGCAAGGGGCGCGAGATCGAGGCGAACCCGTACGTCTCGCTGCTCTTCCCCTGGCATCCGATCGCCCGCCAGGTCATCGTCACCGGCACGGCCTCCCGGATCGGCCGCGACGAGACGGCCGCCTACTTCCGCTCCCGGCCGCACGGCTCCCAGCTGGGCGCCTGGGCGAGCGAGCAGTCCCGGGTCATCGGCTCGCGCGCCGAACTGGACCGCCGGTACGCGGAGCTGGAGGCGCGCTACCCGGAGGGCGAGCAGGTCCCGGTACCACCGGAGTGGGGCGGTCTGCGGGTGGTGCCCGACGCGCTGGAGTTCTGGCAGGGCCACGAGAACCGTCTGCACGACCGGCTCCGCTACGTCCTCGACGGCGAGAAGTGGCACGTGGAGCGCCTCTGCCCCTGAGGGGCGGGCGAAAACGCAGGCGACCCGCGGGCTCGGGTTCCTCTCCTGCAGTGAGAGGAGCCGGCCGGACGTACCGGCGAGCCCGCGGGTCGGGTGACTGCTTGGGATTGGCGCTCGGCGTACCCGCCGGGCACCGCACTGGGTGCGTGCGACGACGGGCCGTTAGCCCGCAGTCACCTCACGCGTCCGGATTTCATACATTTCCGGGATCACCTCCTTTCAGTGTGCGACCACTGTAGGCACCTCTCCGCTCCCCGCTCAATCGAATTTCGGGGTGGAATCCGTAGCTGTATCCATCGGCTCTCTGGAGTAGCCGGAGATGTCGGTGGGAGACATCAAAACGGCTGGTCAGCGTGGTGACGCGGTGCTGGCCACTTGTCCGGACCGCGATGCGCCCCACCCGGTTGCCCGCCCATTTCCCCCGAGGAACCACGGCGCGCACCAGGTCGCCGGTGGAGAACCCGTGGTGGATCTTGCTCCGAGGTCGCTGCAAGCGGGGGAACCCGAAGCGGTCCGGGGTGGTCCTGGCATACGCACCACGTCCCGTGGAAGCCACCACCAGGACCTGTGCGGGTACCCGTACGACGGTGTCTCCCCGGGCATGGCCGAGAAAGCCGGTCGACAGGGCATCGAGAGTATGGCTCTTCGGCAGCCCCATCACGACGCGGTTCCAGTGGGTGCGGCCGCCCGACCATGTGTGCACCGGCACACCCAGCGTGGCGAGGGTCTCCACGAGCTGGTACCTGGTGGCGTTCATGGCGGCGACGTCCTGTAGCGGTCTCCGGAGCTGAGCGATCACGCTTTCCAGACGGGCAGGCCGGCCGGCCAGGAACTCTTCGACCGGCAGGTGGCCCTTTGCCTGGTTGCAGGGAACGCAGGCGAGGACAAGGTTTGATACACGGTCGGATCCTCCGCGGCTCCGGCAACGGACGTGTTCGATGTTGAGCGGTACTCCGGTGGCGTCGCAGTAGGCGCAAGATCTTTTCCATTTGGCCAGGAGGAATTCGCGGATCTCGGATCCGGCGTGTGTTGACTCCAGGCCCTCCCTCATGGCGGATTGGTCGACTCCCGCGATGACGGTCGTATCGAAGGCGACTTGCTCCACGTGGATCTCGACAACCGGCGTGAATCGGCATAGCCGGGTGGCAAGCGACATCGTGGAATCGATGCGATGGCGCAGCGACGGGGGGAGCCAGCCGCTCGGCCGGGAGCGGTTGTCGCGCCGGGGCGCCCGGTGCCGGAGGTTCGCCGAGCGCCGTCGGCGACGGTAGCCCGCGCGCCGCATCATGCCGAGGTGGATCTGCTGTCCCCGATGCCGGAGCTCGATCGTGATCAGCCCTCGGCGCGCGACGCTGGTTCGACCTGTTGGGCCGACGTGCCGGTGTTCATCGGTCAGGGCGACACCTGTCGCCTTGGAGCCGGGGTCGAGGCGCAGCTGTACGCCCGCGACGGCGGACTCGGCACGCGTTCGGCGCTTGAGCCGGATGGTGAAAGGAGCGCGCCGGGCTACGACGGCACGTCCACTGTCGAGCAACTCGCGGGCACGAGCGGGATGGCAGGGCATGAGCGGCTCCCCTCCCCTTGCCAGAACGAATACTCGGCTTGCTGTCCTGCGGGGAGCGTCACCGCTCCCGGTCTCTGCCATGGCCGCCGGCACAGCGGCGGATCCGGCGTTCCGCCGACGGGTCCAGGTGCGGTTCCCGCCGGTCTCCCCTCGCCCATGTTCCACGCCGGTGCCCGGCCTGCGGCGTGGGCGGACAGATGGAGCTCACTCGAACGTGTGATCGTTCCGTCCGTGGCGCGCAGATGCGCATCGATTTTCCCGAACGCCGTGTGGTGTGGGTCACGTTCCAGTTCAATGATCTGACGTGCCGCACACGCGAACACCTGCAGGGGGTGCCAGGTGAGTGCTTCCGGACGTTCCGATACCGCCGACGATCTGCTCGCAGCGCTGCTCGACGGGATGGACGCCGCCTTGTGCGCGTTCGACTCCGACGGCGTGATCACCCACTGGAACCGCGAGGCCGAGCGGATCCTCGGCTGGACCGCCGCCGAGGCGGTCGGCCGCCGCGGCTTCGCGGGCTGGGCGGTGCGCGCCGCCGACGCGGACGACGTGCAGGACCGGCTGATGTCCGCGCAGGACGCGCCGGGCCGCCAGGTCCACGAGTTCGCCCTGCTGACCAAGGAGGGCGGGCGGATCCTCGTACGCACCCAGTCGGCCGGGGTGCCGGGCGCCGACGGGAAACCGGCCGGCGTCTACTGCGCCTTCAGCGAGGTGCACGCGCAGATCGACCTGGAGCGGTCCATCGCCCTCAGCGAGGCGCTGATGGACGACGCCTCCTGGGGGGTCGTCCTCGTCGACGTGGACCTGCGCCCGGCGGTGGTCAACACGCACGCCGCCCGCGCCTTCGGCTCCGGGCGCACCGCGCTGCTCGGGCGGCCGCTCGGGGACCTGCTGGTGCAGGGCGTCGAGGAGCTGGAGGGCGCGCTGCAGCACGTGCTGGCCGAGGGGGCGCCGCCGTCCCCGCTGGAGCTGTGGGTGTCGGTGAAGACCCCGGAGGGGGTGCGGCGGCGCTGCTGGCGGAGCGGGTTCCTGCGGCTGGCCTCGCCGCTCGCGGAGGAGCCGGTGCCGCTCGGGGTCGGCTGGCTGTTCCAGGACGTCACCGAGGCCCGGCAGGCCGAGCTGGACACCGGGCAGCTGCGCTTCCGGGCCAACCAGCTGCACCGGGCGGGGCGGGCCGCCGCCGAGTGCGAGGACCCGGCGGAGGCGGCCGCCGTCCGGCTGGACTTCGCCCTGGCCGGCTTCGCGGAACACGCGCTGGTCGACGTACTGGTGGCGGCGGGCCCGGAGCGGCGGCTCGTCCGCTCGGGCGTGTCCTCGTCCGGGCTGGCCCTGCTGCTGCCGGGGCCCGGCGCGATCCCGGTCCGCTACGAGGCCCTGCACCCGGCGCTCCAGGCGCTGGACCGGATCGGCCCGGTGCGGGCCAGTGCTCCCGGCGGCGGCCCGGCGGACCACTGGGCCCGCGTCCGCCAGTGGCCCACGGGGGCCACGCACGCGCTCTGCACGGTGCTCCGCAGCCGCGGCCGCACCGTCGGCGCCCTGACCTTCCTGCGGGGCCCCTCCCGGCCCGCCTTCGACCGCGCGGACGCCTTGTACGCGGAGGAGGTCGCGGCCCGGGTCGCGGCCGACCTCGACCTGGCGTCGGCCGCGGGGCTGCCTCAGGGGCCCTAGGGGGTGCTCTCGCTGTTCGGCGCCGGGGCGGGGGCGCTCCACACGTGGTCCGGGGTGACGATCTCCGTCACGGCGTGCGCGACCTGGCTGCTGAGCGAGCCGCCGCGGTCGGCGTCGGAGTTGATCAGGATCACGAGGGTGGCCTTGCCGCCCGGCAGCCCCGCGGCGATGGTCTCGTAGCCGGGCAGGTCGCCGTTGTGCCCGATCCAGCCGTCGAAGTCGGCGATCCCCAGGCCGTACGAGATCCCGGGGACGCCCGTCGGCCCCGTGCGCAGCCGCTGCGCCTGCGTGGCCGGCTTCAGCAGCTTGCCGCCGACCAGCGCGGGCACCCAGGCGTGCAGGTCCTCCAGGTCGGAGATCGCCGCCCCGGCGGCCCAGCCCCAGGACGGGTTCCAGTCGGTGGCGTCGGCGATGCCCCCGTGCGGGCTGAAGGTCGTGTAGCCGTGGGCGTGCGGCTCGGGGAACGCGCTGCCGCACGGCATGGCGGACGGCAGGGAGGTGGCGGACAGCTTCAGCGGGGCGAACACGTGCTCTCGGAGGTAGCCGGCCAGCGGCTGCCCGGAGACCTTCTCCACCAGCAGGCCGAGGAGCACCGTATTGGTGTTGCTGTACTGCCACTTGGCGTCCGGGGCGAAGTTCGGCGGGTGGGCGAAGGCGTAGCCGAGGATCTGCCGCGGGGTGTAGGAGCGGTGCGGGTCGGCGCGCAGCGAGTCGAGGAAGTTCCGGTCCTCGGTGTAGTTGTAGAGCCCGCTGCGCATGGCGGCGAGCTGGCGCACCGTGACGTGCTCGCCGCCGGGGACCCCGTCGACGTACTTCGAGATGGGGTCGTCGAGGCCGGCCTTGCCCTGGTCGACCAGCTGGAGGACGGCGGTGACGGTGAAGGTCTTGGTGACGCTGCCGACGCGGGAGTACATGTCGGTCTTCATGGGGGTGCCGGTGCGCAGGTCGGCGACGCCGAAGGCCTTCACGTACTCCCCGCGGCCGGGCAGCCACACGCCGACGTTCACGCCCGGGATGCGGGCCTTCGCCATGACCGCGGCGATGGCGGCGTCGAGCCGTCGGACGGTCCCGGGGCCGAGATCGCTACGGACGGCGGCGGTGGCCGCGACGAGCCCCCCGGGGGGCCCCGCGGGGAAGTCGGCCGGGGCGGCTCCGGTGCCGGTGAGGGCCAGCAGGAGGGCGGCCGCGCAGGCCGCCGGGGCGCCCGCCCGGCGGGTACGGCGGCGGGGGGCGCGTCGGGACGTGGGCATACGGGGCCACCTCCGGTCCC
>NZ_JBHWBP010000344.1:0-8146 GCF_042735575.1 Streptomyces sp. NPDC059564
GCCCGGTGACGCCGGTCTCGGGGCGGACGGCGCCGAGCACCTTGTCCTGCGGGACGTCCGCCGAGGTGGGCAGGACGGCCACGAACAGCGGCTTCCCGGCGTCCCTGATCTTCTTGGCCAGCGCGTCGGCCTGGTCCTGGGAGAGCTGGGCCCGGGCGCCGGGGTCGACGTAGACCGGGCCCGTCTTGAGCGCCTCCCCGACGGCGGACACCCCGGTGGCCGCCGACGCCTGCGGGGCGGCCACGAAAGCCGTCGCCGACAGGGCCAGCAGCAGACCGGCCAGCAGCGGTCGGAAGCGTACGGAAGTCAGCCTGGTCCTCATGCCTACGACGCTACCCGAACCGCCACTTTCCCGTGTGAGCTGGACATAAGCCCCCCACCGGACCGCCACCGCGGCCACGGCCGCCGCCGATGCCGGAACTACTCGGCCGGTTCGACGCCCGCGTGGAGGAGGCCGAAGGTGAAGGCGTCCTCCAGGGCCTGCCAGGAGGCGGCGATGACGTTCTCGGCGACGCCGACCGTGGACCACTCGCGGGTGCCGTCCGTGGTGGCGATCAGGACGCGGGTCGTGGACTCCGTGCCGTGCTTGCCCTCCAGGATGCGGACCTTGTAGTCGATCAGCTCGAACTTGGCGAGCTGCGGGTAGAAGCGTTCGAGGGCGACGCGCAGGGCGCGGTCCAGGGCGTTGACCGGGCCGTTGCCCTCCGCCGTGGCGACGATCCGCTCGCCCTTGGCCCACAGCTTGACCGTGGCCTCGTTGGCGTGGGTGCCGTCGGGACGGTCCTCGACGATGGCCCGCCAGGACTCGGTACGGAAGTACTTGCGGGCCCGGCCCTCGACCTCGGCGCGCAGCAGCAGCTCGAAGGAGGCGTCGGCGGCCTCGTACGTGTAGCCCTGGAGCTCGCGTTCCTTGACCCGCTCGACGACCCGCGAGATCAGCGCGCGGTCCTCGCCGAGGTCGACGCCGAGCTCCCTGCCCTTGAGCTCGATGGAGGCGCGGCCGGCCATGTCGGAGACCAGCATGCGCATGGTGTTGCCGACCCGCTCGGGGTCGATGTGCTGGTACAGGTCGGGGTCGACCTTGATGGCCGAGGCGTGCAGGCCCGCCTTGTGCGCGAAGGCCGAGACACCGACGTACGGCTGGTGCGTGGACGGGGTCAGGTTCACGACCTCGGCGATGGCGTGCGAGATCCGGGTCATCTCGGCGAGCGCGCCCTCGGGGAGGACCGTGCGGCCGTACTTGATCTCCAGCGCGGCGACGACCGGGAAGAGGTTGGCGTTGCCGACGCGCTCGCCGTAGCCGTTCGCGGTGCACTGCACGTGGGTGGCGCCCGCGTCGACGGCGGCCAGGGTGTTGGCGACGGCGCAGCCGGTGTCGTCCTGGGCGTGGATGCCGAGGCGGGCGCCGGTGTCGGCGAGGACGGTGGCGACGACGGCGGTGACCTGGGCGGGCAGCATGCCGCCGTTGGTGTCGCAGAGGATGACGACGTCGGCGCCGGCCTCGTGGGCGGTGCGGACCACGGACTTGGCGTACTCGGCGTTGGCGCGGTAGCCGTCGAAGAAGTGCTCGCAGTCGACGAAGACGCGGCGGCCCTGGGCGACGAGGTGGGCGACGGTGTCCCGGACCATCTCCAGGTTCTCTTCGAGGGTGGTGCGCAGCGCGAGCTCGACGTGCCGGTCGTGGGACTTGGCGACGAGGGTGATCACCGGGGCGCCGGATTCCAGGAGGGCGCGGACCTGGGGGTCCGTGGCGGCCGAACCGCCCGCGCGCCGGGTCGCGCCGAAGGCGACGAGCTGGGCGTTCTTGAAGTCGATCTCGGCCCGGGCGCGCGCGAAGAACTCGGTGTCGCGGGGGTTGGCGCCGGGCCAGCCGCCCTCGATGAAGCCGACTCCGAAGTCGTCGAGGTGCCGCGCGATCGTCAGCTTGTCCGCGACCGTGAGGTTGATGCCCTCACGCTGGGCGCCGTCGCGCAGGGTGGTGTCGAAGACGTGGAAGCTGTCGTCGAGTGCCTCTGTCGGCTCAGTCGCCTCTGGCGTCGTCATGCTGATCTGACTCCTGTCGGATGAGTGGTTCCGGAATCCCGGGATCCACTGCCCCCATCATCGCGCGCTGCCGCTCCGGTGCGTTTTACGCCGGGAAACGAAAAGACCCCTCGCGGGTGCGAGAGGTCTGCGCGCGGGTCTGAGGCACGGTGGCCGCTGCCGCGAAGGTCTTCCACGGTTTCAGCGGTCACAGAGGACCGGCGCGCTGCTGTCCATAATCATGAGCTGAGCAGGCACGCTCGCAGTGTGCCACACCGCCCGGCGTCCGTGGACGCCGGTCTCAGCATGCGGTCAGGCCCCCGCCGGGCCGTGGTCACCCCTGCGGGGTGAGCGCGTCGGCGAGGAACTCCCGTACGTGTTCCAGGATGTCCCCGCGGGAGAGCAGCGGCAGCCCGACGGCCAGCTGGATGCTGAACCCGTCGAGCAGGGCCCGCAGCCTGGCCGCGAAGCGGTCGGCGTCCACCGGCCGGAACTCGCCGCGCGAGATGCCCTCGGCGAGAAGGGCGACCAGGTCGCGGTGCCAGGCCCCCTCGATGGCGGCCTGGCGTTCGCGTTCCTGGGGTCCGGCGTTCTGGGACCGGTTCCAGACCTCCAGCCACAGGGTCCAGTGCGGGTCCCGGGGGCCGTCTGGCACGTAGAGGTCCACGTACGCCCGTACGCGTTCGCGTGCCGTTCCGGGCCGGGACAGCAGGGCGCGCCGCTCGGTGCCGAGGGCCGCCTCGCTCCACTCCAGGGTCTGCAGCAGGAGCTCGTCCTTGCTGCCGAAGTAGTAGAGGAGGTGGCCGCTGCTCATGCCGACCTGCCGGCCGAGGCCGGCCATGGTCAGGCCCTCCAGTCCCCGCTCGGCGATCGTGGCCATGGCGGCGACGAGTACGTCCTCGCGCGGGGGCGCGTTCTTGCGCGCCGCCCGTACCGGTACTCCACCCGCCACCATGGGCCACTCCTTCACGAGGTACGCCGGCGGTCCGTGGATCAGACCTTCGGCTGCTGCTGGGTGATGCAGTGGATACCGCCACCCCCGGCGAAAATCGTACGTGCGTCGACGAGGGTCACGGTCCGCTCGGGGAACAGACCGCGGAAGATCTCGGCGGCCTCCTCGTCGCGCGGGTCGTCGAAGGCGCACAGGACGACGCCGCCGTTGCAGAGGTAGTGGTTGATGTAGGAGTAGTCGACCCACTCGCCGTCCTCCTCCAGCACCGTCGGCGCCGGGACCTCCACGACCTCCAGCTGCCGCCCCCGGGCGTCGGTGGACGCGCGCAGGATGGCCGCGATGGTCTTGCAGCGCTCGTGGTCGGGGTGGGCGGGGTCGGGCTGGGTGTGGACCATGACCACGCCGGGGCGGGCGAAGGCGGCGACGATGTCCACGTGGCCCTGGGTGCCGTAGGTGCCGTAGTCGCCGGCCAGGCCGTACGGGAGCCAGATGGCCTTGGTGGTGCCGAGGTGGGCGTGGATCTCCGCCTCGACCTGCTGGCGGGTCCAGCCGGGGTTGCGGCCGTCGCCGAGCTGCACGGTGTCGGTGAGCAGCACGGTGCCCTCGCCGTCGACGTGGATGGCGCCGCCCTCGTTGACCAGGCGGGTGCTGAAGGTGCGGGTGCCCGCGAGGTCGGAGACGTGCCGGGCGATCTTCTCGTCGTGGTCCCAGCGGGCCCACTCCTGGGCGCCCCAGCCGTTGAAGGTCCAGTCGACGGCGGCCAGTTCGCCCGCGTCGTTGGTGACGAAGGTGGGGCCGATGTCGCGCATCCAGGCGTCGTCCAGCTCGCGCTCGACCAGCTGTACGTCGCCGCCGACGATGGCGCGGGCGCTGTCCGCGTCGCCCGGGGAGACGACGAGGGTCACGGGCTCGTACGTGCGGACGGCGCGGGCGACGGCGCCCCAGGCCTCGCGGGCCTCGGCGAGCTCCTGCTCGTTGGTGAAGGTCGGGTTGGGGCTGGGCCAGGCCATCCAGGTGCGCTCGTGGGGGGTCCACTCGGCGGGCATCCGGAAGCCGGCGTCGGCGGGCTTGATCGTCATGGCGGGTCCTTAAGGGCAGAGCCGACTTACAAGAAGTACAGGCGGTTGAGGGAGACCGATTCGGCCGCTTCGGAGCGCAGCGGTTCCCCGTCGAGGGAGACGAGTCCGCTGCGCGCGTCCACATCGACCGCGCCCACCCGGGAGTTGAGGAGGAGGTTCCCCGGGCCGATGCCGCGGGTGCCGCGGACGGCGACGCGGCGGCGGCGGGTGGGCATCTCGTCGGAGCCGAGGGCCGCGGCCGCGGCGGAGACGAAGGCCACGGAGATGTCGGCGGCCGTGGCTCCGTACGAGCCGAACTGCGGCCCGAGGACCAGCGGTTCACAGGTGTCGGTGGCGGCGTTGGGGTCGCCGGTGACTCCGTAGGCCGGGAAGCCGGACTTCAGGACCAGTTGCGGCTTGGCGCCGAAGAACTGCGGGCGCCACAGCACGATGTCGGCGAGCTTGCCGACCTCGATGGAGCCGATCTCGTGGGACAGGCCGTGGGCGATGGCCGGGTTGATGGTCAGCTTCGCCATGTAGCGCAGGACGCGGGCGTTGTCGTCGCCCTCGCCGTCGCCTTCGAGCGGGCCGAGCTCGCCCTTCATCTTGGCGGCCATGGCGAAGGTGCGGCGGATGGTCTCGCCCGCGCGGCCCATGCCCTGGGCGTCGGAGGAGGTGATGCCGATCGCGCCGAGGTCGTGCAGGACGTCTTCGGCGCCCATGGTGCCGGCGCGGATCCGGTCGCGGGCCATGGCGGCGTCGCCGGGGAGGTCCGGCTTGAGGTCGTGGACGGAGACGATCATGCCGTAGTGCTCGGCGACCGCGTCCCGGCCGAAGGGCAGGGTGGGGTTGGTGGAGGAGCCGATGACGTTCGGCACGCCCGCCATCTTGAGCACGTTGGGTACGTGTCCGCCGCCGCAGCCCTCGATGTGGAAGGCGTGGATGGTGCGGCCGTCGAGGACGCGCAGGGTGTCCTCGACGGAGAGGCATTCGTTGAGGCCGTCGCTGTGCAGGGCGACCTGGACGTCGTACTCCTCGGCGACCCGCAGAGCGGTGTCCAGGGCGCGGGTGTGGGCGCCCATGTCCTCGTGGACCTTGAAGCCGGACGCGCCGCCCTCGGCCAGCGCCTCGACGAGCGGGGCCGCGTCGGAGGAGGAACCGCGGGCGAGGAAGCCGATGTTGACGGGCCAGGCGTCGAAGGCGTTGAAGGCGTGCTTCAGCGCCCACGGGGAGTTGACGCCGACGCCCCAGACCGGGCCGAACTCCTGGCCGATGATCGTGGTGACGCCCGCCGCGAGGGAGGCCTCCATGATGCGCGGGGAGAGCAGGTGGACGTGGGTGTCCACGGCTCCGGCGGTGGCGATCAGGCCCTCGCCGGACACGATGCTCGTACCGGTGCCGACGACGACGTCCACGCCGTCGAGGGTGTCCGGGTTGCCGGCCCGGCCGATCGCGTGGATGCGGCCCTCGCGGATGCCGATGGAGACCTTGCGGATGCCGAGGACGGCGTCGATGACCAGGACGTTGCTGATCACGACGTCGCAGGTCTCGCGGACGGCCGCGGCCTTGAGGTGCAGGCCGTCGCGGGCGGTCTTGCCGAAGCCCGCGAGGAACTCGTCGCCGGGCTTCTGGGCGTCGTACTCGACGCGGACGGTCAGCCCGGAGTCGCCGAGCCGGACCCGGTCCCCGGCGCGGGGGCCGAAGACGGACGCGTACTCGTGCGGGTCGATGTGCCGGCTGCCCGGGGCGCAGTGGTCGCTGTGGGGGGTCTTCTTGCTCACGCCTGGTCTCCGTCCGCGATGTCGGGGGTCGCTGTGTCCTCGGCGGTGACGCCGAGGTAGCCGCAGGCGGCGGCGCGGCGCAGGGCCTCCGCCTTGGCGCCGGGGGCGTCCAGGGGCCCGTCGACCAGGCCCGCGAAGCCGACGGCAATGCGGTCGCCGCCGATCGGGACGAGACCGACCTCGCCCTCGCCGTGCGGGTCGAACCGTACGGAGGAGCCGGCGGGCACGCACAGCCGCATGCCGTAGGCGGCGGCCCGGTCGAAGTCGAGCCGGGGGTTCGCCTCGAAGAAGTGGAAGTGGGAGGTGACGCTGACCGGCACGGAGGCCGTGTTGCGCACCCGCAGGTGGAGGACCGGCTCGGGCTGGGGGGCGCCGGGGCCCGGTACCACCGCGCCCGGGGCGTCGTCGCCGAGCGACACCGCGCCCCGGATCGGGGAGGAGACCACCGCGAGCCGGGATCCGTCGTCGAAGACGGCCTCGACGTGCACCTCGGTGACCACGTCGGCCACGCCGGGCAGCACGTCGTCGGGGCCCAGCACGCCGCGGGCCTCCTCGATGGCCTCCGCGAGCCGTTTGCCGTCGCGCGCGGCCTCGCAGACCGTGTCCGCGATCAGCGCGGTGGCCTCGGGGACGTTGAGCCGCAGGCCCCGGGCCCGCCGGGCCCTGGCCAGTTCCGCGGCACTGCGCAACAGCAGCCGGTCACGTTCCGTAGGGGTCAGCCGCACGCCGATCCACCACCTTTTGAGTCGATGGGTTAGAGCATCACTCTAACTCTTCATCTGCTTTCAAGGAATCATTGACCTGGGACCAGGGCTTAGGTCACATTGAATGTCGCTCAAACAGATGCGCAACCACCCCCCGCCCTGCCAAGGGAGTCCCCCCATGCCCATCGAACAGCGCGGAGTCGACACCATCCCGGAAGAGGAGCGGACGAGCGGTCCCCGTGACCTGATCTCGATCCTTCTCGGCTCCAACCTCTGCCTCGGCGTCATCGTCTTCGGCTGGCTGCCCCCGTCCTTCGGACTGGGGCTGGTGCCCTCGGTCACCGCCATCGTGACCGGCACGCTCGTCGGCATCGCCTTCACCGCGCCGCTCGCGCTGGTCTCCCTGCGCACCGCGACCAACCTGTCCACCTCCAGCGGGGCCCAGTTCGGCGTACGGGGGCGGCTCGTCGGATCCGTGGTGGGTCTGCTGCTCTCGCTCGGCTACACCGCCCTCACCCTGTGGATCGGCGGCGACGTGATGGCCGGGGTCCTGTCCCGGCTCACCGGACTGCCCGACACCGGGCTCACGCGGGCCGCGATGTACGGCGTCCTGGCCGCCTGTACCGTCGTCGGGGCCGTCTTCGGCTACCGGCTGCTGCTGCGCATGAGCAAGCTCCTGTCCATCGGCATGGTGATCCTGCTGGCCGTCGGCGTCTACGCCTACGCCCCGGACTTCACCAGCGCCGCCCCGCCGGACACCGCGTACCTGCTCGGCTCCTTCTGGCCGACCTGGCTGCTGGCGGCCGTCGCCGCCGGGCTGAGCGGTCCCGTCGCCTTCATCACCCTGCTCGGCGACTACACCCGCTACATCTCCCCGCGCCGGCACACCTCCCGCAAGGTGTTCTGGGCCACCGGTTTCGGCCTGCTGATCGGCCTGCTCGTACCGCAGCTGTTCGGCACCTACACCGCGCTCGCCGCCCGGGCCGGGACCGAGTACGCCGGACCGCTCGTGGCCGCCGCGCCGTTCTGGTACCTGGTCCCGCTGCTCGCCGCCGCCGCGGCCGGCTCGGTGGGCAACGCCGGGCTGATGCTCTACTCCATGGGCCTCGACCTCGACGCCATCGTGCCGAAGGCCACCCGTACCAAGGCCACCGTGATCGCCGCCGTCGTCGCGACCGCCTTCGTCTTCGTCGGCTCCTTCGAGTGGGACGTGCAGTCCGCGATGACCTCGTTCGTGCTGCTGCTGACCGCGATCGGCACCCCCTGGGCCGTGATCACCCTGATCGGGTACGTCCGCTGCCGCGGGCAGTACGACGCCGACGCCCTCCAGGTCTTCAACCGCCGCTCGGTGGGCGGGATCTACTGGTACCGCGCCGGCTGGAACGTGTCCGCCACCGCCTCCTGGGCGATCGGCGCCGGCGTCGGCCTCCTGGCCGTGACCACCCCCTTCTACGAGGGCCCGCTGCTCGCCCTCACCGGCGGCGTGGACTGCTCCTTCGTCCTCTCCGGCCTGACGGGCGGCCTCGTGTACACGGCCCTCACCGCCCGCCGCGCCCCCGCCGCGGCCCCCGCGGCCGAGCCGGCGGAGGAGCCGGCGGTCGCCTAGTCCCGTACGTACGAAGGCCCGGG
>NZ_JBHWBP010000345.1:0-8136 GCF_042735575.1 Streptomyces sp. NPDC059564
CCGCCCCCCGCCGCGTCCCTGTGTTTTTTTTCTCGGGGCCGCCGTGGCCCTCGCCGCCGCCCCCCCCCCCCCCGCCGGCCCCCCCCCCCCCCCGGGCGCCCCCCCCCCCCCCACGGCCGGAAGGGGCTCAGTACCAGCCGGTACAGCGGGTGGTGCCGGTGGTGTCGTTCCAGCCGCAGGCCCGCATCACGTAGCCCGCGTCGTCGAAGGCCCCGGTGTGGGTGTCGCTGCCGGACTGGACGGTGGTCATGCCCATCGGGCCGGTCCAGGTGCTGCCGCCGTTGCTGGAGCGGTCCACCCACACCTTGTCGCCCGGGTCGGCCGAGTAGATCCGGCCCCACGCGCAGCGGCTCGACGTGCTGTACCGGAGCTCGATGTGGATGGAGTCGACGGTGGCCGTCTTCTTCGTGACGGCGTTGCTCGTGGAGCAGGCCAGCGCCCCGGTGTCCGCCGCGCGCGCGGCCGTGCCGGTGAATCCGATACCGGCGAACAGTGCGACGCCCGCCGTCAGGACGGCGGCCCTCTTCGTGAACTGCATGTGATCCCCCTGTGTGCCGTCGAGGTGATCCGCACGCCGGGTGGCGTGCTGTCGGTTGGACCCCCGTACGGTCCCCCGCGCGGCCCCCGTACGGCGTCAACCGCTGAGTGGACCCCGGCGGTAAACCTCTGCGTCAGAACGGCGGCCCCGCCCGCTACACCCCTGGTATGACGACCGCCGCCCGCGCCCCCGCGTAGGGTTCGCCGATGCGCACCAGGGCCTGGCCGGCTGACCGGCTCCGCTCCGTCGATCCGCGGCTCGCCGACGCCGTGCTGGCCCTGGGGCTGACCGCCGCGGCGGCCGTCGCCGGACAGCAGTACCACCCGGCGGGCTGGCCCCCGTTCGACGCCACCGCCTACCTCCTGACCGCGCTGGTCGGGCTGCCGCTCGCCGTGCGCCGGGCCGCTCCCGTGCCCGTCCTGGTCGCGTCCTGCCTGGCCTTCGCCGGGTACCTGGCGGCCGGGTACCAGCCCTCCCTCAACTTCTGGGGCCCGGCGATAGCGCTGTACGGCGTCGCGGCCCGCCGCCCGCCCCGTACGGCCGCCGCCTGCGCGGCGCTGACGGCGGCCGTGGTCTTCTACAGCGGCCAGAGCGCCCGTGAGCTGGGCCTGCTGGTGACGGTGGTGCAGGCGCTGATCGTCCCGGCCGTGGTGTGGGCGTTCGGCAACGGCGCCCGCCTGCTCGACGAACGCAACCGCCAGCTGGCCGCCGTCACCGCCCAGTTGCACCGCGAACAGGAGTGGCGGGCCCGCCGGGCGGTCTCCGAGGAGCAGCGGCGGATAGCCCGTGAGCTGCACGACGTGGTCGCCCACCACATGTCGGTGATCAGCGTCCAGGCGGGGATGGCCGGTTACGTGTTCCCGTCCGCGCCCGAGAAGGCCCGCACGGCCCTGGGCACGATCGCCGAGACCAGCCAGGAGGGCCTGCGCGAGCTGCGCCGCATCCTCACCCTGCTGCGCTCGGGCGGCGACGAGGAGCCGGACGCCCGCGCCGGCGCTCCGCACGCGGACGGCGACCGGGGCGACGAGCGGACCCCGTACGCGCCGATACCGGGACTGGCGGGCCTCCCGGGCATGGCGGAACGGGTGCGCGCCTCGGGCGTACCCGTCGGCCTGCGCACCAGCGGTACGCCGCGGCCGCTGCCGCCCGGCGTGGAGCTGTGCGCGTACCGGGTCGTGCAGGAGGCCCTCACCAACGTGATCAAGCACGCCCGGTCGGCACGCGTCGAGGTCCTCGTCACGTACCTCCCGCAGACCCTGGCCGTCACGGTCACCGACGACGGCGGCAACAAAGACGGCAAAGGGAACAGCAGCGGCCGACCGGATCCGGCCAACGTTGCCCCCGGGCCCGGGCACGGGTTGATCGGCATGCGCGAACGCGCGAGGCTCTACGGCGGCACGGTGGTCACCGGCCCACGGCCCGAGGGGGGATTCAGCGTGCGCCTCACCCTTCCGGTCCCCGCCGCGCGCCCCGCCGGGCCGGAGAACCGGCCGCCCGCATGATCCGGGTCCTCGTGGTCGACGACCAGATCCTGATCCGGGCCGGACTCGTGGCACTGCTCCAGGCGGCACCCGGCATCGAGGTCGTCGGGGAGGCCGAGGACGGCGAGAGCGCCGTGGACCGCGCGGCCGCCACCCGGCCCGACGTGATCCTGATGGACATCCGCATGCCCGGCCTGGACGGCACCGCCGCCACCGAGCGGATCCTCGCGCAGGCCGTCGACCCGCTGCCCCGCGTCCTCGTGCTGACCACCTTCGACCTCGACGAGTACGTGTACGCGGCCCTGCGCGCCGGAGCCTCCGGCTTCCTGCTGAAGGACACCGGCCCCGAGCGGCTGATCGAGGCGGTCGCGGCGGTGGCCCGCGGTGACGTGCTCTTCGCCCCGAGCGTGACGCGGCGCCTCATCGAGGCCTACGTGAACCGCGCGGACCCGGTCCCGGACACCCCCGCCGCCCTGGACGCGCTCACGGCCCGCGAGCGGGAGGTGCTGCGCCTGACGGCGCGGGGGCTGTCCAACACGGAGATCGCCGAGCTGCTCTTCATCAGCGAGGCGACCGTCAAGACCCACCTCAACCGGACGATGACCAAGCTGGCCCTGGACAGCCGGGCCCAGGCCGTCGTCGTGGCGTACGAGACGGGCCTGGTCGTCCCCGGCGGTCCGGGCCGCCAGGCCTGAGCCGCCGCCGGAAGCCGAGCGGTGGCCGGGCGGCGGCCTAGGCGATCAGGTCCCGCCGCCGCAGCGCGCCCAGCCCCGCCGCGACCAGGGCCGCCGCCAGCAGGGTCAGGGTCAGCAGCGGGGCCCAGTGCAACACCTCGGGGCCGGGGAGCCGGGGCAGGTGCGCGAAGGGCGAGAGGTCCAGGAGGGCCCGGGGGAGGTCGAGGGCGGGGCCGATCCAGCCGAGGGCCAGCACGGTCCCGGCGACGGCCCAGCCGGCCACCGCGTACTTCGGGAGGGCGCCGTGCAGCAGGGCCGCCAGGGCTCCGATCAGCCAGACCGCCGGGAGCTGGGCGAGGCAGGCGCCCACGGCGGGGCCGATGTCCCGGCCGTGCCCGATGCCCAGTCCGAGCCCGGCCAGCAGCAGGATCACCGCCGAGCCGCCGAAGGCGACGGCGAGGTGTCCGCCGGCCCAGCGCAGCCGGCCGACGGCGTTCGCGAGCAGCGGTTCGGCGCGCTGCGAGGTCTCCTCACCGTGCAGGCGCAGCACGGAGGAGACGGCGTAGAGCGCGGCGGTCATGCCGAGCAGCCCGGCCATCGCCGCGAGGAAGGCGTCGGTGAGCCCGCTCTGGCCGCCCATCCGCTCGATGATCTGACGGGTCTTCTCGTTGCCCCCGACCACCTCGGCCGCGCCGTCCGCCATGCCGCCGAAGACGAGCCCGGCGACGAGGAAGGCCGCGCTCCAGCCGATGAGGCCGCCGCGCTGGAGCCGCCAGGCCAGCCCCCCGGCGGTGGCGATCCGCCCCTCGGCCGGTCCGGGGCGGGCGGGCAGGAAGCTCATGCCCAGGTCCCGGCGGCCGGACAGCAGGTACGCCGCCCCGGCCGAGAGCGCCACACCGGCGGCGAGCGGCCCGAGCACCCACCAGCGCTCGCCCGCGAAGGCCCGTACGTTCTCCACCCAGCCGAGCGGGGAGGTCCAGGTCAGGGCCGATCCGCCGCCGGGCGTACCGGCGTCACCGGCCGCCTTCAGGACGAACGCGGCGCCGAGGACGGCGGAGGTGAGCCCCTTGGCGGCCCGGGCGCTCTCGGTGAGCTGGGCGGCGACGGCCGCCACCCCGGCGAAGAGCAGCCCGGCGCCGCCGACGGCCAGTCCGAGTGCGAGGGCGCCGGGCCCGCCCTGCGCGGCGAGTCCGCCCGCGACGAGGAGGGTGACGCCGGCGTTGGCGACCAGCGCGGCGAGCAGGGCCGCGGTCAGCGGTGCCCGGCGCCCCACCATGGCGGCGGAGAGCAGCTCCTGACGGCCCGTCTCCTCCTCCTCGCGGGTGTGCCGGATGACGATGGTCAGGCTCATGACGGCCGCGAGTACGGCCCCGTAGACGCCCATCCGCCAGGAGGTCAGCGCGCCGAGGGAGTCGCCGAAGACGGGCCCGTACAGGGCGCGCATCGAACCGTTGGCGTTCATCGAGGCGGCGGCCTGGGCGCGTTCGGCGGCGGTGGCGTACACCTTCCCGAGCGAGCCGGGCATGACCGCCACCAGCAGTCCGGTGACGAGGACCCAGACCGGCAGCATCACGCGGTCGCGGCGCAGGGCGAGCCGGAGCAGCGTGCCGGTGCCCGCGAGTTGTCGGTTCATCGTGCGGTCGCCTCGGTGTAGTGGCGGAGGAAGAGCTCCTCGAGGGTGGGCGGGGTCGAGGTCAGCGACCGCACGCCCGACGCGGTCAGCGAGCGCAGCACGGCGTCCAGCTTGTCGGTGTCGGCCTGGAAGCTGACCTTCAGCCCGCGCACGTCGACGTCGTACACGCCGGGCAGGTGCGCGATGCCGTTCGGCGGTCCGGCGAGCTCGGCGGTGATGGACGTACGGGTGAGGTGGCGCAGTTCGGCGAGGGTGCCGGTTTCGACGGTGCGGCCCGCGCGGATGATGCTGACGCGGTCGCAGAGGGTCTCGACCTCGCTGAGGATGTGGCTGCTGAGGAGGATGGTGCGGCCAGCGGCGCGGGCCTCGGCGACGCAGCCCTGGAAGACCTCCTCCATCAGCGGGTCGAGGCCGGAGGTGGGCTCGTCGAGGATGAGCAGCTCGACGTCCGACGCGAAGGCGGCGACGAGGGCGACCTTCTGCCGGTTGCCCTTGGAGTACGTACGGCCCTTCTTGGTCGGGTCGAGGTCGAAGCGCTCCAGCAGATCGGCGCGGCGGGCGCGGTCGAGGCCGCCGCGGAGCCGTCCGTAGAGGTCGATGACCTCGCCCCCGGAGAGGTTGCGCCACAGGGTGACGTCCCCGGGGACGTAGGCGATGCGCCGGTGGAGGGCGACGGCGTCGGCCCACGGGTCGCCGCCGAGGAGGCCGACGGTTCCGGCATCGGCGCGCAGCAGGCCGAGCAGGACCCGGATGGTGGTGGACTTGCCGGAGCCGTTGGGGCCGAGGAAGCCGTGCACCTCGCCCGCGGTGACGTCGAGGTCGAGCCCGTCGAGTGCGTGGGTGCGGCCGAACGCCTTGTGGAGTCCGGCGACGCTGATTGCCTTCGTCATGCTTCCGAACGTACGCTTACTTCACAAAATTGTGAAGATAGGGAATCGCGTAAAGTCTGACGGGTGGCCGATGCGATGGACGTACGACGGGACGAGGAAGCGGTCTCCCGCTTCGTGGAGCGGTTCGCCGCGCAGCTGACGGAAGCGGGCATGCAGCGCATGGCCGCCCGGGTCTTCGCGCGGCTGCTCGCGAGCGACGGGGGCGCGATGACCTCGGCGGAACTGAGCGAGACGCTCCGGATCAGCCCGGCGGCGGTCTCGGGCGCCGTGTCCTACCTGACGCAGGTCAACATGGTCAGCCGGGAGCGCGAGCCGGGCTCCCGGCGGGACCGGTACGTGCTGCACAACGAGCTCTGGTACGAGACCTTCACCCGACGGGACCAGGTCCTGACCCTGTGGGAGAAGACCCTGCGCGACGGCGCGACGGGCCTCGGCGCGGACACCCCGGCGGGGGCGCGGGTCGCGGAGACGGCGGCGTTCTTCGAGTTCCTGCAGGGCGAGATGCTCGCCATGATGGACCGCTGGCGCGCCCACCGCGCGACGCTGGACCTCCCGTAGCCGGGGCGGTACCCCGGGACCCCTGCGGGGCCCGGGGGGCTCAGCGGGGCAGGGTCAGGGACCACGCCGCAGGGTGGTGGGTCCAGGTGCGCCGGCGGACCGGGCCGGTCAGGACGTGGTCGGCGCGGTAGCGGAAGTCCGCCCCGGACACCGTCACCGCCTCCGCCCGCCCCACCAGCGCCGCACCCCCCGCCACCCGCACCACCACCTCCGCCGGGCCACCCGCCTCCCCGGTCCGCACCGACACGTCCTCCACCGGCTGGTCCACGTCCGCGAGGACCACCCCGTCCACCCGGACCTCCACCCTCAGCCGGTGCGGCGCCGCCGCCCCCGCCGGTCCGGGCAGCAGCGTCCGCAGCAGCGACCGGTACCCCCCGCCACGCCGGGCGGCCGCGCCCGCCGGCGCCCCGGCGATCCGCAGCCCGCCCAGCACCACCCCGTCGCTGTCGTCGACCAGCAGGTCCCGCGGCCGGGAAACCCCGTCCAGCGCCGCCCGCGCCGCGAGCACCGCCGACAGCGGCACGCCGAGCGAGCGGGCCAGCGCCAGCGACCCCGCCGGGCCGACCGGAACCAGCGAAACCGCCCGTTCCACGGGCCCCCGCTCCCGGTGCAGCAGCGTCACGGCCCGCACCAGCGCCCGGTCGTCGCCCACGATCACCGGCCGCCGATGACCCCGGCGGGCAAGGGCCCGCGCAAATTCCTCCTGCGAATCCGGGAGGCAGATTTTCGCCGCCGCCCCCGCTGACAACACATCCTTCGCGATTCGCACCGACTCGCCGTCAAGACGGCGGGCGACCGGGTCGACGAGCACCAGCAGGCCGCCTACCGGCGCGCCCGCATGGCTCATGGTGGGCTCTGGAGCCGACACCTCGGTCCTTCCTCGGGTAGCATCTTTGTGCAAGAGGCCCTTGCGCTATTGCGCCAGGGCCTTCGTCTATTCCGGGGTACCGGTCCGACGGCTCAGCCTGCGGTGTACATCGTCGTACGCCCCCTGACCTTGGACATGCCCCATCCGGAAGAGGTGTACGCCTGTGCCCGCTCTTGTGCTGCTCGGAGCTCAGTGGGGTGACGAGGGCAAGGGAAAGGCCACCGACCTGCTCGGTGGATCCGTTGACTATGTAGTGCGCTACCAGGGTGGCAACAACGCCGGCCACACGGTCGTCGTAGGCGACCAGAAGTACGCGCTGCACCTTCTCCCCTCCGGCATCCTCTCCCCCGGATGCACCCCGGTCATCGGTAACGGCGTCGTCGTCGACCCGGCCGTCCTGCTCTCCGAGCTGCGCGGCCTGAACGAGCGCGGCATCGACACCTCCAAGCTGCTCATCAGCGGCAACGCGCACCTGATCACGCCGTACAACGTCACCCTCGACAAGGTCGGCGAGCGCTTCCTCGGCAAGCGCAAGATCGGTACGACCGGCCGCGGCATCGGTCCGACGTACGCGGACAAGATCAACCGCATCGGCATCCGCGTCCAGGACCTCTACGACGAGTCGATCCTCACCCAGAAGGTCGAAGCGGCGCTGGAGGGCAAGAACCAGCTCCTCGCGAAGCTGTACAACCGCCGCGCGATCGAGGCGGGCGCGATCGTGGAGGAGATGCTCCAGTACGCGGACCAGATCAAGGGCTACGTCGCCGACACCACCCTGATCCTCAACAACGCGCTGGACGACGACAAGGTCGTGCTCTTCGAGGGCGGCCAGGGCACCCTGCTCGACGTCGACCACGGCACGTATCCCTTCGTCACCTCCTCGAACCCGACCGCGGGCGGCGCCTGCACCGGTACCGGCGTGGGCCCGACGAAGATCAGCCGCGTCATCGGCATCCTGAAGGCGTACACGACCCGCGTCGGCGCCGGCCCGTTCCCGACCGAGCTGTTCGACCAGGACGGCGAGGACCTGCGCCGCATCGGCGGCGAGCGCGGCGTGACCACCGGCCGTGACCGCCGCTGCGGCTGGTTCGACGCCCCGATCGCCCGCTACGCGACCCGCGTCAACGGCCTGACGGACTTCTTCCTCACCAAGCTCGACGTCCTCACCGGCTGGGAGCAGATCCCGGTCTGCGTGGCCTACGAGATCGACGGCAAGCGCGTCGAGGAGCTCCCGTACTCGCAGACCGACTTCCACCACGCGAAGCCGATCTACGAAAACCTCCCGGGCTGGTCCGAGGACATCACCAAGGCCAAGACCTTCTCCGACCTGCCGAAGAACGCCCAGGCGTACGTCAAGGCACTGGAGGAGATGTCGGGCGCCCCGATCTCCGCGATCGGCGTCGGCCCCGGCCGCACCGAGACGATCGAGATCAACTCGTTCCTGTAGGCCCCCCTGCACGAACACCGCACCACCTTCCGAGGGGGCGGCCGTCG
>NZ_JBHWBP010000346.1:0-8134 GCF_042735575.1 Streptomyces sp. NPDC059564
GCTTCTCCAGGGCGGGGAGCGGCCACAGCGGGGAGCGGGAGATCCGCCCGCGCAGCGCCCGCCGGGTGAGTACCGCGGCTCCCGCGAGCGCGGTGACGGCCAGGGCCCGCCTCACGGCCGCACCCCGCCGCCCGCGCCGGGGGAGGTGGCCAGGTAGGCCACGGCCTGGGCCGTCGAGCCCTCCTGCGAGGGGTGGTACGTACGGGAGAGGTAGGTCGGGATCGACTTCAGCATGGCGCCCGCCGAGGGCAGCACCCCTTGCTGCCCGGACCGGAAGAACTGGCCGAGGGAGGCCTTGGCGGCGGGCAGCGAGGGGTCGTTCTCCAGGAAGAAGCGGGCGCCGCGCTGCCAGAGGAAGACCAGGGCGGCGAAGGCGGTGGCCCAGGTCCGGGCCCGGCGCCGGTAGGTGCCGTCGACGTGCATGAAGAGGTCGAAGGCCACCGAGCGGTGCTCCACCTCCTCCGCGCCGTGCCAGCGCAGCAGGTCCAGCATCATCGGGTCCGCGCCCCGGCGGTCCAGCTCTTCGGCGTTGAGGACCCAGTCGCCGAGGAAGGCCGTGTAGTGCTCGATCGCCGCGATGGTCGCGACCCGCTCCATCAGCCACCACGTGCGGGCCTTGCCCGGCGGCAGGGTCCGGTCGCCGAGCAGCTTCTCGAACAGCCAGTCCACCTGCGCGGTGTACGGGGTCGGGTCCAGGCCGAGGCGCCGCAGGTGGGGGAGTACGTCGTCGTGCGCGGCGGCGTGCATCGCCTCCTGCCCGATGAAGCCGATGACGTCCGCCCGCAGCCGCTCGTCCGTGATGTACGGGAGGACCTGCTTGTAGACGTGCACGAACCAGCGCTCACCGGCGGGCAGGAGCAGGTGCAGCACGTTGATGGTGTGCCCGGCGAAGGGGTCGCCGGGCAGCCAGTGGAGCGGGGTGTCCTCCCAGGAGAAGGACACGTTCCGCGCGTGGAGGTCTATGTGTTCCGTCGCCACGGGGGCGGGCGCGAGCGGCGTATTAGACATGGCGTCAATGTACTGATGGGTACGGGAGAGGAAAACCCCTCTGCACCGCCAATGTGGACGCGCTGCCACGCGCTGCCATTCGCCGCCGCGACGGGAACGTTCCTTCGGGCGGCCGCGTTCACAGGTGACCCGCCGTCCGCGCCGCGAACGGCCGCCCGCACCACGAACAGAGGAACGGCTTGACCGACACCCCGGCCCCCGCCCCCGCTTCACCCCTCCCGTCGCCCGCCGCCCAGGCGGAACACCTGATCCGGCTCGGTGTGCACGAGCTCGCGGGGATTCCCGCCGACGAGCTGCGCGCCTTCGCCGAGCAGGCAGGCGGCGCGCACGGCGACGCCCTGATCGCCGTCCACCCGGACCGCGTTCCCGCCTCCGCCCTCGCACCGCTGCTCCGCCGTGACGGCAAGCCCGGCTTCGTCGTCGTCGACATGCCGGACGTCGACCGCTTCGCCCCCGACGGCATCGCGCTTCCCGACGCTCCCCTCTACCTCGTCACCGGCGTCGACCGCGGCGACCGCATGGCCGACTGGAGCCCGGAGGAGGCGCTGCCCGCCCTCACGGGCGAGGGCCGTACGCCCCTGCTGCTCACCGAAGGCATCCACTGGATCCTCCAGCAGCCGGCGGTCCTGGAGCGCAACCGCTGCTTCATGACCATCGGCTCCCGGCTGCGGAAGGCGAACGGCGTCCCGGACGCCCGCACTCCGGCGATCTGGATCAGCAACGGCACGGGGCGGGACGGCCGCGAGCGGCGGGACGCCCCCAAGGTCGGCTGGTGCTGGTGGGGCAACCGCCACACCTGGCTGGGCTTCGCCTCCGCCACGGGCCGCGCCCACTGAGCCCGTCCGGCCGGGGCGCGCGGACCGCCCCGGCCGCACGGCCGGGCCGGCAGCCGGACTGACCGGCGAGGACCGGGTCCGGCGGGTCCGGGGCCGGCGAGGGCCGGGGCCGGGGTTAGCGCAGCACTCCGGCCTTCGTCCCGTCCGTCAGCTTCCCGGAGAGGTCCACCTGCGCACCCTCGGGAGCCTTCACCGCCAGCCGGTTGCCCGTGGCGGCCCCGCTCGCCCCGCCGGACACCGACAGCGAGGCGAACTGCGCGCTGCCCGCGGCCAGTACGTACCACTGCCCCGCGCGGGACTTCCACAGCACCCCGGCCAGCACCCGCGGCTCCCGGGGCCCGCACGCCGGGGAGCCCTCCGCCTTGGCCGCCTGGGCCGCGAGCGGCGCGCCCGGCGCCAGGAACTGCGCCTGCACCCGGTCGGCCGTGCCCTGCCAGGTCTCCGCCCGGGTGCACAGCCAGGTGGCCGTCCCGTCGCCCTCGGGCAGCGGCTGCTTCGCGTACGTCCAGGCGTTGACCGTCCGGACCCCGTGCGAGCGGACCGAGGGCAGCAGGCACGCGATCCGCGCCCATTCGCCCAGCTCCGCCGCCTCCGTCACGTCGCGCACGGCGCCCGGGGCGCCCGAGGTCAGCCGGGCCGGGGTCAGCTCGCCCAGGTCCGTGACCAGCCGGGTCGTACCGTCGCCGGTCAGCGACAGGGCGTTCCAGCTCGTACAGTTCCCGCCCGGAGCCGGGCCCAGCAGGGGCGGGGTGACCCCGTCCGGGGCGAGCTTCAGCGCCGCCGGGGACTCGGCGGGCTTGAGCAGGTCGCGCAGGGCGGCGCCGGTGACCCAGGGGGCCGTCAGATAGCGGACGTTGCCGTCGACCCGGCTCAGCACCAGGCCCGTCGCCGTGTCCGCCGAGGCCCCGTCGGTCCGGGCGAAGTCCAGCGCCGCGCCCGCGGTGCCCGCACGCGGTTCGGCGTACCGGACCACGCGCAGCCCGTCGTGGAGCAGGACCACCACGGCCTGGTCGACGGTGCCCGCGAACAGCAGCTGCGGCGGGCCCATCGGCGGCCCGGACGGGGTGCCGGGGGTGGCCGAGACCACCACCGCCTTGCCGGGGCGGGCCCACACGGCCAGCGCCCGGCGCAGCAGCTCCGTGTCGTCGGCGCGGTCGCCGCGCGCGGGCCAGGCGGAGTAGTCCGTACGGGAGGACGTACGCCAGACCGCGGGCTCGGCCCGCACCAGCCGCCCCGGGTCCAGGGCCTGTTCCGCCGCCGCGTTCCGCGCGTACAGCGGGGCCGCGGGCCCGTCCGAGCCCCATCCGCCGCCGGGCAGCGCCAGCAGCGCCCCGCACACCGCGAGGGCGGCCGCCGCGGCCAGCGAGGCCCGCGCGAACCGCCGCCGGCGCAGCAGGTCGGTGGGCCGGGCCTGGAGCACGCACGGGTCGAACTCGGGGGAGGAGAACAGGGCGTCGTGCGCCGGATCCCCGGATTCCGCGACCGCCGCCGCGGGATCCGCCACCCCGGCCTCGGCGAGCACCCGGAGCACCTCCGGCTCCGTGAGCCCCTCCAGCGCCCGCAGCACGCAGGCCGCCCGGCCCGGGCCGTTGAGCGTGGCCAGCCACTGGTCCAGGGCCAGCTCCTCGGCCCCGCCCGCACGCGGGAACAGCCGCAGCCCCCACACCCGGGGAAGCGGCGCGGGCAGCTGACCGCGCAGCGGGAGCGTCCGGAACGTCAGCGGGATCCCCGCCTCCAGGGCGGCGCGCAGCACGCGCAGCCGTACGTACGCGTACCCGGACTCGGGCCCGCCCAGCCCGCCGCGCTGCGCCGGAACCCCGCCCGGCACGTCACCGGGGAGGGTGCCCCGCCGGCCGCGCGGCAGCGCCCGCTGGGTCAGCGAATGGGCGGTGAGCACCCGCCGGTTGCGGCCGAGGGCGGGCGGCAGCACCAGATAGGCGAGCCGCACCAGCCGCGGGTAGTGCTCGACGATGGCGGCCTCGGCCTGCTCGACGTCGGGGGCGAGGGGGCGGGTGGCGGTATCCGGCGCAGTCACGTTCAGCAGAACGAGCGAATCGTCGGATGGTCACCCGCCCCCAGCGCACACGTTCGGACGAACCGGGGTCCCTCCGGGATGACGGCCGGACCGGCCGGAGGGCCGGCCGGCCACGCGGATCAGGCGATCAGCTTGGCGCGCAGTGCCTCGACCGTCTCGTCCGGAACGCCCAGGCCCTCCCCTACGTACTTCTCCATGGACCCGTAGCGCACGCGCACCTCGTCCAGGGCGGCCTCCAGGTAGGAGGGGAATACCCCGATCAGCGCCAGCGCGATGTCCGGGTCCCCGCCCGCCATCGTGAAGCCCTCGATCATCGGGGCGAAGGCCTCCTTCACCGCCGGGTTCACCGACAGGTACTCGGCCATCAGGGTCGCCTCGTCCGCGCCGAGCAGCGCGAGGATGACCGTCGCGCCCCAGCCCGTACGGTCCTTGCCGGCCGTGCAGTGGAACAGCAGCGGGCCCGACTGCGGGTCGGCGGCCTCGGTGAGCAGCGTCCGGTACGCGGCGTGCGCCGAGCCGGTGCCGACGAAGGACCGGTACACCGACCCGAACAGGGCCTGGGCCTTGCCGCCGCCCAGGTGCTCCTCGGCGACCACCGGGTCGGCGAGGAGGTCCTTGAGCTGGGCGGCGGCGGGCATCCGGCCCTCGCTCATCCGGTCGGCCAGCACGTCCCGCACCAGCAGCCGCGCCCCCGCCGGTATCCGGTCGGGGTGGTCGGCGCGCTCGGGCCCGCTGCGGAAGTCGATGACCGTACGCAGCCCCAGTGCGGCCACCGCCGGGTCGGCGTCGAGGTCGAGCCGGTCGAGGGCGCCCGAGCGCAGCACGAGGCCGGGGCGGACGGTGCGGCCACCGGCGAGCGGGGTGCCACCGAGGTCGCGCAGGTTGGCGACGGTGGTGGAGGACGTGGCGGTCATCGTGGCGGCTCCAGCGGTTGTGCGGGGGTTACTGACTCGTGTCATTTGCGCTGCTCGGAAGATTCACCGCATTCACGGCAATCGCCGTATACAGGCCAAGGTCACGTAAGAGCGATTTTCCGATGATTCGATCGGGAAAGACAATCGACGGCGAGCGAGGCCCCGATGCCGAGGCCCAGCGCCACCAGGTGCCCCACGTCGGTGAAGGTCCGCTCCCGCCGCAGTACGGGCCGTGCCGCGAGCGCCAGCAGCCCCGCCCGGGCCGTGGTGCGTACCGCTCCGCGGGGCAGGGCCGAGGTCAGGGTGCCGAGCACCGCGTTGAGTCCGTAGCTCGTGCCGACGTCCAGGGCGCGCCGGGTCTCGGGGTCGGCCGTCCGGCGCAGTGCCCCGTGGACGAGGAGGGTCGCCGTGGTGTGCCCGAACAGGAAGACGGCGGCCGTCCACCAGGCCCCGTACGCGTACTCCGCGTAGCCCAGTACCGCCACCAGGAGGAGCGCGTAGGGCAGCGGCATGGGCTCCTCGACCACGAACGCGCTGGTCAGCAGGGTCTCCCAGCGGCCGGAGTCGAGATTGTCGACGTTGGTGGAGCAGGCGCGCAGCACCCGCTCCCGCTCCGCCGGATCCAGCCGCTCCAGGGCGTGGGAGCCGAGCTGGACGCCGCCGGTGTAGAGGGCGCCCAGCGGCAATGACCATGACCATGGCAGTGGGTTCACCCGTCCATGATCGGATACGGCCCCGTTGTGCCCGGCACCGGGCCCCGTGGGAGCATGACCGGGACATGTCTTCCTCCAGGCAGCGCGCCCCGATGCGCGCCACGCGGGCCGCGATGTTCGCGGCGGTGTGCGTGGCCTTGGGTGCGGTGGGGCATTCGTCCATGTCCGGGATGGACATCCCGTTCGGGTGGCTTCTGGGCGCTTTTGCGGTGATCGCCGCGCTGGCCTGGCCGGCTACGGGACGCCGCTGCGGTCCGGCCGGCATCAGCGCGGCCCTCCTCGGCGTCCAGGCGGCCCTGCACCTCGCGTTCTCCGCCAGTGGCGCGCACGCGGCGATGCCGATGGCGGCGCGGCTGCCGACGGCGCTCCCGGAACCGATGCCCGGCCACCACCACGTGCCCGGCCCGGCCCCGCACGGGCCGGCGGGCGGGGCCGGCCTGCCGGGCGCGATGGCGCAGGGGGCCGGGACGGGCGACGTCATGACGGGCGCGATGCCCGGGTCGATGGGCCACGCGATGACCGGTTCGATGCCGGACACGTTGCCCGGCGCGATGAGCGGTTCCATGGCCGACGCGACGGCCGGGTCGATGAGCGGCTCGATGGCCGACATGACGGCCGGGTCGATGAGCGGCTCGATGGCCGACATGACGGCCGGGTCGATGAGCGGCTCGATGGCCGGCATGGCGGGGCACGGCGGGGCCGGGATGGGCGACATGGCCGGTCACGGCGCTGCCGGTCTGGCCGATCTCGTGGCGATGGCCGGGCACGGCGGGGTCGGGATGATCGCCGCTCACGTGCTCGCCGGGCTGTTCTGCGCCCTGTGGCTGGCTCGGGGCGAGGCCGCCGTCTTCCGGCTGGCCGGAGCCCTCGGCGCCACCGCGCTGCTCGCCGCCCGGCCGCTCGCCCGCGCGCTCGCGCTGGTCCGGACCCGGGTGGCCCTCGTACCGGCGCCGCCCGCGCACTGCCCTCCGTACGAACGGCCGCGCCGGCTCCGCGGGGCCGTGCACGCCCACACCGCCGTCCGCCGGGGGCCGCCGGGCGGGGGAACACCCGCACCACGGCCCCCGGTCTTCCTGCCCGCGCCTGACCGGCGCACCCTCCTTCGAGGCGGGCGAGACCCGGGGCCCCCCACCCCTGTCTTCGCCAACCCCTTAGGACCCACATGTCCCTCGACGAGCTCCAAGACGTCCCCGCACGGGAACCCGAGGCACCGGCCCCGCCGCCGGCCGCGCGCGCCGGCGGCTGGGCCGCCCTGCGCCCGCTGCTCCTGCGCATGCACTTCTACGCGGGCCTCCTCATAGCCCCGCTGCTGTTCCTCGCCGCCACCACCGGCCTGCTGTACGCCGGCTCGTGGCAGGCCGAGAGGATCCTCTACTGCGACCAGCTGACGGTTCCCCACGTCGGCGAGGCCTCCGTACCGCTCGCCACCCAGGTGAAGGCCGCCCGGAGCGCCGTACCCGAAGGCAAGGTGACCGGCGTCTGGCCCGCGCCGGAGGCCGACGCCACCACCCGGGTGATCATGCAGCGCCCGGGGCTGGAGGAGGGCGAGACCCTCACCGTGTTCGTCGACCCGTACACCGCCGACGTCCGGGGGGAGCTCACCACCGCCGGTGACGCGCTGCCGCTGCGCGCCTGGCTGAGCGAGTTCCACTCCAGCCTCCAGCTGGGCGAGTTCGGCCGGAACTACAGCGAACTCGCGGCCAGCTGGCTCTGGGTGGTCGCGCTGGGCGGCGTCGCCCTGTGGTTCGGCCGCCGCCGCTCCCGCCGGGCGGACCTGGTCCGTCCCGACCGCAAGGCCACCGGCCGTCGCCGCGTCCTGTCCTGGCACGGCACCGTCGGACTGTGGGCGGCCGTCGGCCTCGTGGCCCTCTCCGCCACCGGTCTGACCTGGTCGCGCTACGCCGGCGAGAACATCGGGCAGCTCCAGGACCGGCTCGGCGGTGCCACCCCGTCGGTGGCCGCCGCCCTCACCGGGGGCGCCGCCGCGGGCTCCGACGAGCACGCCGGGCACGTCATGACGGAGGGCATGGAGATGCCCCCGCCGCCGCCCACCGCCGACATCGGCATCGACGGGGCCGTGGCCGCCGCCCGGGCCGCCGGGGTCACCGAGAGCCTGCGCGTGACCCTGCCCGCCAACGGCAAGGGCTACGTGGTCAAGGAGAACGACAAGACGCTGCCGGTGCACCTGGACTCGGTCGCCGTGGACCCCGCCGACGGCCGGGTCATGGACGAACTGCGCTTCGCCGACTATCCGTTGCTCGCGCAGCTGACCCGCTTCGGCATCGACCTCCACATGGGCCTGACCTTCGGGATCGCCAACCAGCTCGCGCTGGCCGCGCTCGCCCTCGCGGTGATGTTCCTCGTGGTGTGGGGCTACAAGATGTGGTGGATGCGCCGGCCCACCAAGGACCGCCGGCTCTCCGTCGGCCGCGCGCAGCCGCGCGGTGCCTGGCGGAAGCTGCCGGTGACCGTCCTGCTGCCGTTCGCCTGCGTGACGGCGGTCGTGGGCTGGTTCGTTCCGCTGCTCGGGATCAGCCTGCTGGTCTTCCTCGCGGTCGACGTGGCCCTCGGCTTCGTGGCGGGCCGCCGTAACCGCCGCACCGCGGCCGCGGCGCCGCAGGGCTGACG